>NZ_FQWP01000030.1:0-30416 GCF_900129715.1 Fibrobacter sp. UWH9
ATGAGCGTAGACATCAGCTGCCGCAAGTTTTCACGGGATTTGGGATTGTCTCGGGTGTACACGTACTTGAAGGCGCAATCCGCCAATAGAGACGCGATTTCCGTTTTGGGGGATTCGCTGTTGCCGATGATGTTTGTTGTTTTTTGTGTGGGCATATTATCTCCTATAAGAAAAAACACTTGGTTAACTCAAGTGTTCAGGAGACTGTTCGTAACGCTCGGGATGAATATTAGAATTTATCTAAAATTTGGCAAGAGTTACTTTGTTAAAAGAATGTAAATTCAGAAGCCTCGATTTCGATGCGTAATCAGAATGACACGCTTCGCGTGCCTATTAGATTAGTGCTCGATATTCTTCAGGCGGTTGTAGGCGTCGAAACTGCAGGATTGTCCTACAAAATTGTGAGACGTGATGATACCTGCCTGGTTGACGTAGAATGTTGCAGTGCAATCTTCGCCGGCACGGAATATTGCCCGGTAGGAACCGTCTTCGGCTTCCTGCTTTTCTGTAGGCTCGCCCCAATGATCTTCAAGCATCAGGAACTTGTGGCCGTCCCAATAACGGGCGGCTGATATACCGGAAGCGGCACAGCCTTGCATCAAGACTACAGCAGCTGCAGCAGATATTACAAAAGCGATTTTTTTCATAAGACTCCTTTTAAATTATTCCCTAATATATCTTTTTTTTGAAAAGGTTTGAACAAAAAAACAGTGGCCTCGTCCGAGGTCACTGTTGCTGTGTTTTTTTGCAATCTCTAGGGAAGCGAAGCTTACTTCTGATTCTTCTTGAACCAGTTGATGAGCTGGTTGGTGGAAGAGTCGTGCTTGAGTTCGGTGTCAGCCTTCAGTTCCGGGAGGATCTTCATGGCCAGCTGCTTACCCAGTTCAACACCCCACTGGTCGTAGCTGTTGATGTTCCAGATAACGCCCTGGGTGAAGATCTTGTGTTCGTACATGGCAATGAGAGCACCGAGACGTTCCGGAGAAACGTAGTCCATCATGATGGAGTTGGTGGGCTTGTTGCCTTCGAACACCTTGTGGGGAGCGAGGAAAGCGATTTCTTCTTCAGACTTGCCTGCCTTGCGGAGTTCTTCTGCAGCCTGTTCCTGAGTCTTGCCGTTCATGAGGGCTTCGGGCTGAGCGAAGAAGTTGGAGAGCAGCTTCTGGTGGTGATCGCCAACTGCGTTGTGGCTGTTTGCCGGGGCGATGAAGTCGCAAGGAATCATCTTGGTGCCCTGGTGGATCAGCTGATAGAAGGCGTGCTGACCGTTGGTACCCGGTTCGCCCCAGAGGATCGGACCAGTCTGGTAGTCGACGCGGTTGCAGTCGCGGTCAACGAACTTACCGTTGGATTCCATGTCGGCCTGCTGGAAGTAGGCGGCCAGGCGATGGAGGTACTGGTCGTAGGGGAGCATAGCGTAGCTGGATGCACCGAAGAAGTTGTTGTACCAGACACCGATGAGGGCGAGGATAACCGGCAGGTTCTTGTCGGCAGGAGCAGTCTTGAAGTGCTGATCCATTTCGTAAGCACCCTGGTGGAGCTTCATGTAGTTATCGAAGCCGATGCGCAGGGAGATGGACAGACCGATTGCAGACCACAGAGAGTAGCGGCCGCCAACCCAGTTCCAGAATTCGAACATGTTGGCCGGGTCGATACCGAAAGCGGAAACCGCTTCGGTGTTGGTGGAAAGAGCAACGAAGTGCTTGGCGATGGACTTTTCGTCGCCGTTGAAAGCCTTGAGAACTGCAGCCTTGGCGGTTTCTGCATTGGTCATGGTTTCGAGGGTGGTGAAAGTCTTGGAAGCGACGATGAAGAGGGTTTCTTCCAGGTTGACCTTCTTCAGGGTTTCTGCCATGTGGGTGCCGTCGATGTTAGAAACGAAGAACACTTCGGGAGCGTTTTCGCCAGCATAGGGCTTGAGGGCTTCGGTAACCATCACCGGGCCAAGGTCAGAACCACCGATACCGATGTTCACCACATACTTGATGGACTTGCCGGTGTGGCCCTTCCAGGAACCGTTGCGGACCAGGTTGGTGAATTCTTCCATGTGCTTGAGAACAGCACGGACTTCGGGCATAACGTCCTTGCCGTCGACGCAGATAGGATCGTTACCCTTGTAGCGGAGAGCAGTGTGGAGAACTGCACGCTTTTCGGTGGTGTTGATCTTTTCGCCACCGAAGTACTTAGCGCGGATTTCTTCGAAGTTGGCAGACTTCAGGAGGTCCTGGAGCTTGGCCATGGTTTCGTCAGTGATGATGTTCTTGGAGTAGTCCAGGAAGAGGCCGCAAGCTTCGGCGCTGAACTTGGCAGCGCGGCTGGGATCCTTGGCGAAGAGTTCCTTCATGTGCCAGGTCTTTGCAACTTCGGAGTGGGCTTCGAGAGCCTTCCATTCCATAGAATCAGTCAGTTTAGACATAGTTTAATCCTTTCCGCTAGGCGGGAGTTAAATACGGGCGGAAATATAGAAAAAGTTGGAATAAGACAATTTCTAATATTCCAACCCCTAATACTCGTGGATGGAAAGTCCATAGATTTCTGTGACGAAACTCACCTCAAGAATGGAGAAATTTTGTAATTTGTAAAGACAGGGATGGGAAACCCTGTGGTGTAAAGGAAGGTATTATGGAACAGCGTTTTCAAGATGAGACGCATACTGAGACAAAGCAGTATGGCCCGAAGGTGGAAGCCTTCATCAGCGGCGTTCTCGCTGTTGCGACGGCCCTCCTGGTAATATTCGCCTTCGTTTAACAATTAGACTTTAACATTTAACGCACAACAAAAAATTTAACGGAAAAGGCCCCGGCAATTGCCGGGGCCTTTGTTGCTTATCAAGGAAATTCGTCTGTTATTCCCGGGGTTCGCCTTCGAACTTGGGGCCCATATCGGGACCCGTGCCGGGCTTAGGACCATGACCCTTGTGATCCTTGAACTTCTTCATGGCTTCCTTGTGGAAGGCACGGAACTTCTCGCGCTGTTCCTTGGTCAGGATCTTGTTCAGGGCGGCGATGGAATTGATGCGGTGGTCCAGCAGGGCCTTGTCGGCAGACAGGACGTTTGCCTTTGCCGTTTCGATGGCCTTGATGTCTTCGGTGTTCAGAGCTTCGCCCAGGGCCTTTTCTGCCTCGAACTTATTCTTGCGGAGGGTCTTCAGGGTTTCCTCGGCTTCGGTGCGGTTCTTTTCGAGGGCTACCTTCTGGTCGGCGGTGACCTGCAGCAAGGAGTCCATCATTTCGCGGTCAGGACCGTTAGGACCGTGGGGGCCTCTGTGACCCTTGGGGCCGTGCTGGCCCATGGGACCCTTCATTTCCGGGGGAGGATTCTTACCGTCAAATCCCGGAGGCGGCGGCATCATGCCCGGTTGGAAGCCTTCCATGGCCATGGGACCCTTGGGGCAGGGTTTCATGCATACGGATCCTGCGAAGAATCCGGCGGAGGCGGCGAACACGATGAGGCTTGCGATAAAGAGTTTTGCTGATCCTTTCATTATTTTGCGTCCTTATAGAAATAGCTGAGGGTTACGTTTTCGTCCAATGTGTCAAAATCGTCGTTGTCGTTGTCGCTGCCCAGACCATGATACCAGCTGGATACCTCGGTAGAAGTAATGGTGCTGATGGAAATATTCTCGGAGGTGTTGGAGAATGCGGTCATGAGAACGCTAATACCGATCAGCACCAGGCTTGCGGCCAGGGGGATGGCACTCATGATGCGGAAGGGGATGAGGTTGCTGGGCAGGGCGTCTACCTTGCTGGAATCCGCGTCCAGGCGGGCGCAGACTTTTTCCCAGGAGTCTGCTCTTGGGGTGAGCTGTTCCAGACTAGAAAAATCAAGCTTGTTTTGCATGGTGGATTCGCTCCCTTATAAAGTCTTTGATACGGTGGCGGGCTCGGCTGAGTTTTGCCTTGATGGTTCCTTCGGGGAGGTTGTAAACCTCGGAAAGGTCCTTGATGTCTAAATCTTCGGCATCCTTGAGCCAGAGCATGCTTCGTGTTTCGGCGGGTAAGGTGTTCAGACCTTGGGACAGAAGTTCCGGATCGTAATGCTCGGCTTCGTTCTGTGTGTGGCCTGGAATGTCAATGTTCTCGCCTTCGTTCTGGCCTAGGGCCTCTTCTATAATGAGGAGGGCGTTTTCGCTTTCAAGTTCGCTATGTCTTTTTTGCGCTCTAAGTTTCATGAGGCAGGCGTTTACGGTTAGCTTGTACAGCCAGGTGTTCAACGCCGATTCTCCACGAAATTTATGTATCGCCTTGGGGATCTGAACGAATACGTCCATCAGGATGTCTTCGGCCTGGTCGCGATCCTTCATCATGCGGAAGGCCAGGTTCAGTACGTTCTTGCTGTGGTCCTGCCAGAGGAGGGCCAGGGCTTCGCGGCTACCGAGCTTCAGCTTTTGGATGATTGTGGATTCGACCAGATTCGTGTTCATTTCGCACTTTTGATGATTGTGGTGTTTTGGCGGTTGCAAAAAAAGTGGGACTTATATAGAAGTGTCAAAAAATATATTACTTTTTGCTTATGGAGGATTTGGTTACATTAACGCTCCCGGAACGGATTGCTCCGAAGCAGTTGTCAAGTTGGCTTGGCAGGTGTATGCGCGTTCTGAGGAGGTCAGATTTGCGATTGGATGGGGCCAATTTCGTGGGGTTGGATCTGGAATCCAAGGCCCTGTTCGCAAAGTTAGCCCTGGAAGCGGAACGTCTCGGACATCGTCTGAAACTTGCGAATTTTTCGCCGGAAATAAAGGCGGAATTGTCGAGGGTGCGTAAAATTGACGTGCCTGCCGGCGAAATCGCCGAGGCCGCAGGATTCGTCGAACGTCTGGGGTGGATGGGCTTTGAAGTCATTGATACCTTGAAGACCTTGCTTTACCTGCTCAGCGAAAGTGTCTATTGGACTTTTGTGGGCCGTTTTGACCGTAAGCGCTTGCCTTTTGGCGGTGTGGCCAAACAGTTGCTGCGCCTGGGTAGCGAGGCTGCCGGCATTGTCTTCTTGTTGGTATTTCTGATTGGTTTTACCTTGGCGCTCCAGAGTGCCAACCAGCTGAATACTTTCGGTGCCGCCGATTACCTTTCTGTGGGTGTGGGCTTTTTGATGTTTGCCGAAATGGGCCCCCTGCTGACTTCCATCATTTTGGCGGGCCGTTCCGGAAGTTCCATTACGGCAGAAATCGCCAGTATGAGCGTGGCCGAAGAAATCAAGGCCTTGCGTACCATGGGTATCCATCCGGTTCAGTATTTGATCTTGCCCCGCTTTAAGGCCATGACTATCGCCGTGCCTATTCTTTCCTTTATGGCATCGGTGATTGGCTGTTTTGCCGGCTTTCTGGTGGCGTTCTGGATTTGTGAAATTTCGCCCCGCAATTACTGGGAAGGTTTGCGCGGGGCCCTGCCCATGGTGCTGTTGTTCAAGAGCGTTGTCAAGTCCATGGTGTTTGGCTGGATCGTGACCTTGATTGCCTGCCTCCAGGGCTTCAGGGCTCGAGGCGGTGCCGATTCGGTGGGTAAGGCCACCACGGTCTGCGTTGTTTATTCCATTGCGGGTATCATCCTTGCGGATGCCCTGTTCTCCTTCATATTCTACTAGAGGTTTTATGACTCCCTTATTGAAAGTGGAACATTTGAAGGCGGGCTACGGACGCAAGGTGATCCTGAAGGACGTAAGCTTCGAGGTGGCTGCCGGCGAGATCCGCGTGATTCTTGGCGGTTCCGGTTGCGGCAAGTCGACGCTTCTGAATAATATTTTACAGTTAGAAAAACCCCTTGGCGGTAACATCTCCTTTTTTGGGGAAGCTTATCCTGCTACGGTCCCTATTCCCGATGAAGTTCGCAAGCGTACGGGAGTGCTGTTCCAGGGTGGCGCCTTGTTAACAAGTCTAACTGTGGCCGAGAATGTGGCCTTGCCCCTGCAACGTCACAAGCCGGGGATTCCCAAGAGCATCATGGACGATGTGATTGCGGATCGTTTGGAGAAGGTGCATCTGCTTCATGCCTTTAACAAGTATCCGTCGGAACTTTCGGGCGGTATGCGTAAACGTGCGGCCCTTGCCCGCGCCCTGGCGCTGGAACCTGAACTGCTGTTCTGTGATGAACCGTCTGCAGGTCTTGACCCTATTACCGCCAGGTCCCTGGACGAACTGCTTTTGGAACTGCGGGACGACTTGAAGATTTCGGTGGTCATCGTGACTCACGAACTTGAAAGCATCAAGACCATCTGCGACAAGTTCATTTTCTTGAAGGAGGGCGAGGTCCTTCTGGATGGAAATCTGCAGCAGGGGTTGGAATCGGATATTCCCGAGATCCGGACGTTCTTTAGGCGTGAATGCCCCGATGAATTGGGTAATGCCGGATTTATAAATTTTGACTTTGAAAACTGAGGGTAGGAAAGGATAACTTATGGAAACTACGAAAGCGGAACGAATAAGGCTAGGTTTATTCCTGCTATTGTGTTTTGTGGGAATTGTGGGCTTTGTGGGCTATCTGATTGGTGAAAAGATCCACAATCAGAAAGTTACCTATTACACGATTTTCTCTGAATCGGTGCAGGGTCTGTCGGTGGATGCCCGCGTGATGCTGAACGGTATCGATGTGGGTCATGTGCGCAAGATTCTGATTGACCCGAAGAACTTGAACAATGTGATGGTCTGGTTTGAGGTAAGCCCCGAAACGCCTATTAAGGCGGGTACCCAGGTGCAGATGACGAGTGGTATTTCGTTGACGGGAAACCGCTACCTGATTTTGAATGGTGGCGATGCCGCAGAAGAAAATCTTCCCGATGGCTCCTTTGTTCAGGCGGGCGTGAACCGCATCAGCGAAATTACGGGCCAGGCAGAAAACTTGGTGGCCCGCATCGAAATGCTTCTGGATAATTTGAACAACGTTCTGTCAGAAAAGAATGCCAAGAAGATTTCACGCACCCTCTCTAATTTTGAAGAGGCTTCCGCCGGCACCAAGACCATGGTGGCTACCGGAAACGCTCTCTTGAATAACGGCAATCGTCTGGTGAAGTCCATGGAGGCTCCGGTAGCAAAGCTGGATACGTCTATGGGTTCCCTGAAACGCATTACCGCAGAACTTGACGAGTCCCACTTGGCTATAGAAGTCAAGAATACGCTGGACCAGATCCAGGCGAAGATGGCCGCTCTCGATACCAAGCAGATGAACGACGACCTGGTCAAGACTTTGCATTCGCTGGAAGCTATGTCCAGGAGAGTGGATGTGTTCCTATATAAGAACCAGACGAACTTTGCAGATGCTCTTAAGCAGCTGAATGCCATTCTGGAAAACCTCAACGATTTCAGCCAGAAGATCAAGAATCAGCCCTCTAGCCTGATTCGCAGTCCCAAGGCTTCTGATAGGGAGAAGTAATGATGGGTAAGATTGCCTTTTGGATGGCTTGCGCCGTTGCGATGGTTCTCACGGGTTGCTTTGGCGGCCCTGATAGGGAAGTCAAATATTACATGCTGCCTGTTCCCGAGGTGAAGAAGGCTACCGCAGATCCGGTGTTCCCCTACACTTTGATGGTGACCCATGCCTCTGTAGACCCGGCCTACCGTCGAAACAATATCGTGTATCGCGAATCGCCTTATGACTTCATGTTCTACACTTATTCCGTGTGGGCTGCCCGCCCGGAATTTCTGGTGGAACAGTCTGTGACTTCTATGATGAAGTCTTCGGCCCTCTTTGGCGTACTGGATGTGGATGTGGCTGTCAAGCCGGATCTGGAATTCATGACCCATGTGAATGCCGTGGAAGAAGTGGACCGCGGAAACGATCGCTTTGCCCGTCTGGCCGTTACCTTCACCTTGCGTAAGACCGAAACCGAGGGCTTTATCTGGCGTAAGGCTTACGATGAATCCAGGAGCTATAAAGGCGACGACATGAGGAATTTTGCCGAGGCCGTCTATGAACTGCTGAAGGCATTTGCAGATGACGCCATTGACGATATCCGCCGCGTGATGAGTTTTGTTCCCGAGGAACATGTGACCGCCAAGGGGTATGAAGAATTGCCCGCCCCCGAAATGGAAGAGCCCGCCGCTTCTGATGTTCCCGCAACGGAAGCACCCGCTGCTCCGGAGGTCGAGCCGCCTGCAGTGAGCGAATAAAGCTATATTGCGGAGCGATGCTCAAAATTTTATTGGCTAAGTTAAAGGAATCCTTTGCGTCGGTGTTGCCCATAACACTGATTGTCTTGATTGTTTCCTTTACGCCGCTGGTGTCGCTGAGCTTTAAGGAAATGGTTGTCTTTGCGGTTTGCGCCGTATTTCTGGTGGTGGGCATTGGCCTGTTCAACCTGGGCGCTGACCTGGCCATGACCCCTATGGGCGAACATATGGGTTCCGGTCTTGCCAAATCCCGCCGCGTTCTGTTGCTGGCTTCGGTCTGCTTTGTGATGGGCGTGCTTATTACCATTGCGGAACCGGATTTGTCGGTGCTTGCGGAGCAGGTGAAGAATGCTGTGAACCCTACCATGCTGATTGCTACGGTAGGTATCGGCGTGGGTCTGTTCCTCTTGATTTCCATTTTCAAGATTGTTTTTAAGAAGGACCTTTCAGCGATTATCATCTTCTTCTACATGGTTCTGTTCATGTTGGGAATGTTGATGGTTTCGCTGGGCAAGGAAGTTTTTGTGCCGCTGGCCTTTGATAGTGGCGGTGTGACTACAGGCCCCATTACGGTTCCCTTTATCATGGCCCTGGGTGTGGGTGTGGCTGGTGCCATTGGCGGTAAGCATGCCAGCGAAAACAGCTTCGGTCTGATTGCTCTTTGCTCTGTTGGCCCCATGCTTGCCTTGATGGGTCTTGTTCTGTTTGCTCAGGGTGACCTGACTTATACCCTTTCCGAAGAAGCTTATTCCATTGACGCAAGCCTTGGTGCGAATTTCTTGCCGGCGGTGGCAGGCGTTGCCAAGGAAGTGCTGGTTGCCCTTGGGTTGATCGTGGCGTTCTTCGTGACCTTGCAGCTGACGGTGCTTAAGCTTTCTCGCGCCAAGCTGGCCCAGATCGGCTTCGGTATCGTATATACCTTTGTGGGACTTGTGATTTTCTTGACGGCTGTGGCGGTGGGCTTTATGCCTATTGGCTTTGAATTGGGGCAACAGCTGGCTCAACTGCCCCGTGCCCTGGTGATCTCTGGTTTTGTGATTGGAATGGTGGTTGTTCTTGCGGAACCTGCCGTTCACGTTCTCAATAAACAGGTAGAAGAAATTACTGGCGGCCTTGTCACCAAGCGCTCCATGTTGATCGCCCTTTCTGTAGGTGTGGGTATTTCTATCGGACTTTCCATGATCCGTCTGATTTATGGATTCCCGGTAATCTATTACCTTATTCCCGGTTACTTCCTTTCTTTGGGACTTTCCTTCTTTGTGCCTAAGCTTTATACGGCCATCGCCTTTGACTCCGGTGGTGTGGCTAGCGGCCCCTTGACTTCCAGTTTTATTTTGCCTTTGGCCATTGGTGCCTGCTCTGCCATTCATGGCGAAGGTGGCATTTTGAGCTATGCTTTTGGTGTGGTGGCCATGGTGGCCATGACTCCGCTGATTACGATTCAGATTCTGGGTTTTAAGGCGGTGGCCTCTAGATTTGTAAGAAACCGAATGATGATGCGTCGTATCCAGGATGCGGATGACGAACAGATTATTGACTTTATGTAGGGAGAGGTATGGCTGATTTAAAGAAGTACATTCGTCGCGCCCCTGCAAAGTCGGGTCATTCCAGGGTTTCAATGAATAAGCTGAAGGTGCTGATTACGGTGGTGAGCCGCAGCAAGGCTGATTTCTATATGGACCACATCCAGAGTTTTGGCGTGAATATGCAGATGGTGGTTTATGGCCAGGGTACGGCTCCCAAGGAAATTGCCACTGCCATGGGCCTTACGGATTCTGACCGTGCCGTAATCTTTAGCATTATCGGTGACGAAAACTTGACCGCGGCCCTGGACAGTCTTGAAGAAAAGTTTAACACCATCGTGGGCGGTAAGGGCATTGCCTATACCATTCCCATGGCAAGCATTATCGGCAAGTCCATCTTTAACTTTTTAAGCGACAACCGCGATGCGGTCCGGAGAAATGAACAATGAGTGGATTCAATCACGAAGTCATTTTTTGTATTGTGAATGCAGGTTTCTCTGAAGCCGTGATGGATGCTGCCAAGGAAGCTGGCGCTCGCGGCGGTACCATCCTGAATGCACGCGGAACTGCAAACAAGGAAGCGGAATCCCTTTTCCACATCGCTATCCAGCCCGAAAAGGAAATCGTCATGATCCTTGTGGATGCAAAGATCAAGGATGACGTTCTCCATGCCCTTTACCAGAAGGCTGGCCTTGATACCATGGGCCAGGGAATCGCGTTCTCGCTGCCGGTGGATAACGTGGTTGGCCTTACTCCGTGGAAGGAACGCCTGACGCAGAAGATGGCGACAGTCGAGTAAAGTCGATTTTGTCGTCAATCTTGATGTCGTCATAGTTGCCCTGGACTTCGGTCTGGGGCATTTCGCCTTCGTATTTTCCATTTGGGGTGTCGGGCATGGGCATCTGTGTTGCTGTATAGGTATGGGTGTCGCGACCTTCCTGAACCATGCGGGTTGGGTTAGACGTATTCCCTACGTTTATGGGATGGTGCCCGCGTGGATCAGAGCCTGCGCATCCGACAAGCGCCGAAACAAGAAATGCTGGAAATAGAATTGTTGTTTTCATAACTTCTCGCAATATTGAATAAGGTAAATTATAGTAAGAATAGTTTTTTGAAAAAAAACTCCGCAAGTATTTCTTGCGGAGGTCTGTGGTTAAAAATGATGCTTAGAAAGAGAACGATGCGCCAAATCCCGCAGGAAAGCTGGTTTTTTCATTATCTAATGTTGCTTCGTCTGCATCAAAGTGTGTGTAGTAACCTCCGTCTCCAGCGTAAAATTGAAAACCTGCTTCAAAGTAGGCTCCGAAGTGGTCGGTGAACATATATTGATAGCCGAGTCCGAAGGTAAGTTGCCAATAGTTGATACTTCTATTGTTTTCTATTACTGTTGAGGTCTCTTTTTCTTTGAAAGAGTATTTGAATCCTAAAAATTCACCATTAATCCAATCTGAGGCGTGGTAGATATAGGGCCCTGTTTTACCAAAAATGTGGTAGCCGACGCCAACTCCTCCAACAAAGTCGTAATCCGAATTGTAAAATGGAATATGTACGTTTGTTGAAAAATGACTATTGGCAAATGTGTAGCCGATTCCGAAAAGACCTCTATAGGGACTGAAACCTAGATTGATGTCTACACTTGCGAAGCTTAAACTGGTAAGTAGTATAAATGATAACGTGATAACCTTTTTCATGTTGTCCTATTACCTATAAGATAAGGTGTACTTACTTTTTATCATTGAAATCATGTCGCTGGGGATGTTTTTGCTTGTTATAGCTTTGAAGTAGTTACTTCCGTGACGTACGTAGTGCATGCCTATAACTCCGCCGTTGAATTCTTTAACAATTTTGAGACTTGAAGATTCGTCTGTATAATTTTTTAAATCTGAAAGTTTATTAACCTCAACTGGAGTGACTCCTTTGTCAGTGGAAACGTTGGCTGTAAATTTAACACCTCCGCTGAATGGTAGGGATACGTTGCATCTTACCGTTATATCCTCTGTGTCGCAGCAGGTGTCCAAATCCGTATCATGCTTCACGCTGGAGCAAGAGAATGTGTTTGGTAGTCCTTGATTTCCCCTAAATTCTTCTTTACACCCATTAAAACAGTATGTCCTTACTCCGTTGCGGTCGGGATCGAAAGATGCCCAGCGCCAAACCATGCCGGTAAATGGCCCTCGCCAAACACGCTGTCTTTTTTTGAAGTAAGTTTCGGAACCTGCTGAGGAGTACAGGTATTTAACATTTGTTACGAAGGAAGATGCTTCCATTCGATAGGGGTAAATTTCAACGGAAACGCTTGACTTAAAATCTTTATTCTCTTCTACAACATCTTTCTTCAGTATTTTTGTCGTTTTTAAATAAGGGTCTTCCTCGGATGCGTCGTTACATTCCGCACAGTTAAGACCGATATATTCGCAACTTTCAAGAAGTTTTTTGTTTGACAGAATCGTGTCTCCGCTAGTTAGCATGATGACTTCGTAATCTGCATTCATTGCAAGTAAGGATGTTTGGCAGTTGTAATCTAGTGGGCGTGCGATAGAGTGTGAATACTCGTAGTCGGAGCTAATTCGTTCTGCGTATTCGTTTTCCAACGAGTAAAATTCATCCAGGGAACTAAGGATGAGAGGCTTCTTTTCAATAGACTTTGCCAAAAAAGAGTTGCTAGGTATATATTCGATTCTATTGCCTTCATTGTCGAAATCAAAATAGGGAAGAATTGAATCTCCCATACTTTCGATAAAGGAGTCTAACTCTGATGAACCAGAATCTTTTTGCGTGTTATTTTGAATTTCGCTGCTGCTGCTGTTGTTGCTGCAACTGATTAAATATAAGAAAATGAATGTAAGATAAATATATTTCATTTGTTCTCCTTTTTAATACTCTATATTTAATAAAAGTGATAAAGTAATTCAATGTTTTTTTGTAAACAAAATTTTATTAAAACTTTTAAATGACTTTTTTGCTGGATTCCAGAATGTTCATTTTCCTTATGAACTATAAATAAGGTTAAATTTTATCTTATGAACATTCTTGTCTATTTCCTGTTTGCCTTGTCGGGCTTTGCTGGCCTGATTTATGAGGGCTCCTGGGCTCGCTACCTAAAACTTTTCCTGGGCCATTCCAGTTACGGTCAGGTGCTGACCCTCTGCATTTACATGGGCGGCCTTGCCATCGGTAGCTTTGTTGCCGGAAAACTGGTGACGAAGACGAAACGCCCCTTGTTGGGCTACGGCCTGGTGGAATTGGGTATCGGTATTGGCGGCGTGGCTTACCACCCCATGTACAACTGGCTGACGGGAATTTTCTATGACTCCGAGTTTACGGCGTCTTTGAGTTCTCGCGGTGCAGAAATTGCCAAGGTGATTCTGGCGACAGGTTCTACGCTCCCCATTGCCATTGCGGTGGGTATGACGTTCCCCTTTATTGCCGCTGGTCTTATGCGCAAGAGCGGTGCAGAAGTTTCTCTCCCCATGCTCTACTTTACCAACAGCCTGGGTTCTGCCATCGGTATCTTGGCTACCAGCTACTTGCTGATTCCTGAAATTGGTAATCATGCTACGTTGATTGTGGCCGCTTCCATCAACTTCTTGCTGGCTGCAGTTTTCGGTTTTATCGGATTGGCGACTTCTCCTGTGCATGCGACTGACGACGAAGGCGAAGAAGAAGACCCCAACGAAGATTTTGTGGCGAAGCACAACTTGCCCATGCCGCCTAAGAATGCCTGGCTGTGGATTGCGGCGGTAACGGGCCTGACCAGCTTTGTGTACGAGATTGTGTGGACTCGACTGCTTTCCCTTTTGATGGGTTCTTCTAGCCACAGCTTCGACCAGATGCTTTCTGCATTTATCTTGGGCCTTGCCATCGGTAGTGCTGTCAGCGGTAAGCTCCTGAAGAAGGATTCTCTGGTGGTGCTTTCCCTGGCCCAGATTTTTATGGCTTTCTTTGCGCTCTGTACGCTGTATTTCCATCAGCCGTTCTGGGCCATGATGAACGAGGCCAACCAGATTTTTAATCCGACTACGGATGGTTACGTTTGCTGGAGTCTGTTCAAGTACGCCTTGTCTTTGCTGTGGATGGTGCCTACCAGCTTCTTTGCCGGTATGACTTTGCCGCTGATTACCTTGATCTTGACTCGTGCCTTCAAGAGCGAAGCTCCCATTGGCAAGGTGTACGGCTGGAATACTCTGGGTTCCATTATCGGTTCTGCTGGCGGTGGACTTTTGCTTTTGCCGTTGTTGCAGCTGAAGGGTGCCCTTGTGGTGGCTGCCTTGCTGGACTTTGCCATTGGTTTTATTCTGTTGGCCGTTTACCGCAAACGTTGGCGTCGCAATGTCATGTTCTATGTGGCTGCCGCCGCCATGGTTTTGCCGACCCTCTTTGTGAACTTCGATCCTCATCTGGTAACGTCCGGCGTATTCCGTTCTTTCAAGAACTTGCATCCCGATGAAAAGATTCGGGTCATTGATGGAAAGACGGCGACCATCAGCTTCCATGAATCCAAGGTTCACTATTATGTGAAGACTAACGGTAAGGCTGACGCCAGCTTGAACAAGGACCGCACTCAGCCTATTTCCAGTGATGAACTGACTCAGGCGGCAACCGCCTTTATGCCCATGGCCGTAAAGACTGAACCTTACGATGCCGCCATGGTGGGTTTCGGTAGCGGTATGGGTGCCCATTATTTGCTGGCCGACCCCTTGCTGAAGGATTTTGACTGCGTTGAAATCGAAGAAGCCATGATGGATCTGGCCAAGGGTTTTTACCCCTGGAATAACCGCGGATATGACGATCCTCGTATTCACATTTTTATTGACGATGCGACGACCTTCTTCCATACGAATCATCGCCAGTATGACATGATCATTAGCGTTCCCTCTAATCCTTGGGTCAGCGGCGTGGCCGGTCTCTTTGCCCACGAGTTCTACGCCAAGATGCGCCGCTATATGAAGCCGGGCGGACTTTGGGTACAGTGGATTCAGACTTATGAATTTAACGATCTGATGTTCCTGAATATTCTGAAGGCTCTGGACCAGACGTTCCCTTATGTCAGTTTGTACAAGTCGACGGATGAACCGGATATTATCATGATCGCCAGCGACCAGCCGGTTTACCAGAAGGGTATCGGCCGCTTTAGCACCGACTCGGTACTGGTGAAGGAATTTGAACGTATTCATCGCGATCCGGAATTCTTTGGCGAAAGGAACTTCCTGTTTACCAACAAGATGGTTTCGTCTCTGCTTGATGGTGTTGAACCCAACAGCGTCTTTGTGCCTATGGTGGATAATCGCGCCGAGGAAGCCCGCTTTGTTCACTCCGAGGCTCACATCGTGCAGGTGTTCGATTCCTGTGAAGTCTGCTGGCCGGAATATCTCGATCCGGAAGATTTTGCCAAGCGTCGCCCTGCCCGCGTGAAGGCCATGGCCGCAGAAGAAAAGGATGCCTTCAAGGAAATGGCCTTGATTGCTTATGTGGAACAGCTGATGAAGAACGCCACTCCCGTCGTGGCTGATTCTACCGCCCAAGAGGTGGCTCAGGTGGTGGCGTCGGCAGATACGGCTCTGGAAGCCTCTGTGGGGTACACCAAGTTCCGCGAGGAATATGCCGACTACCTGCGAGGCGTTCCCCTGGAGGTTCGCGATTCCAACAACGTTTATGTGAAGGTTCGTGAGGCGGTTGCCGCTGGCGCCTTCCCCCAGAGTTTTGTGGATGAATTCAACATCACGGAAGCAGCTCGAACCAAGGATTACGCCAAGGCAGCCCTCTTGATGGCTGACTTCTATGACCATTACGAGATGCAGGACATGGATGAATTTTTCCTGCGCAATTGCGTAATCACGGCTCTGCAGGCTGGAGAGGCGGACCTTGCCGACGTAATCTACAAGAATGCGATTCAGATGAACGACCGGTTCTTTGCGGTAGAAAAGCGCTTGATGGAACGCGAAATCCAGAAGCTCCGGAAGACCTTGGCAGCCAAGCGCTAGGCTTGGCGGCTTTGCCTTTCTTTTTATAGGTATGCATAAGAAAAGACCTGTTCGTTGGAACAGGCCTTTTTAATATCTGCAAATCTTTTTTTAGAACATGAAACTTACACCGACGCTGGTGTAGAATGTGTTCAATGTTGATTCGGAGAATGCTTCTTCAGCCACCAGGGTTTCGTTCAACAGACTGGTAAAGCACCAGACAAATCGCAGGTCGAGACTGACCCAGCGAGTCAGCATGTAGCCCAGGTCGAAAACGCCGCCCACTTCCATGCCGGAGGTGGCCACCGTATTTTCGCGAGTTTCGCCACTGGTAGAAAATTCAGAGGAACCGGTGAGCTTCAGGCCGAGATTCACACCGGCACCGATGAAGAAACCCCAGTCTTCGACGGTATAGCGGACAACCATGGGGATTTCAAACATCATAATGTCGATGCTTGCCTCGTTGGTGTAAATCTCCATGTCCTTTTCGTAGGTGTAATAGCGGTAGTTGAAAGTCAGTTCTGGAACCAGGCTCAAGTGCTTGATGCCCAGGTTCATCTTGACCAGAAGACCGCCACCGATCTGGAAGCCGGTTCCCCAACCATCGGAGTTGTGACCCAGGAAGGTGTTGGCGCCAACCTGACCGCGGACGCCAAGGAGCACGGCGCGAGCGAAACCTTCGTTACGCTGACGTTCAATGTCGGATTTCTTGGTGGATTGTGCCTTATACTTGGCATAGGCGCTGGCGTATTCTTCGTCATTGGCGAATTCGCTGTCGGCGGAGCCGTCATAGGTGGCTTCTTCTTCGACGGGTGCCTTGTTGGCGTCGTCGGCAGAGACCCATTCATCGTCGCTGGGAGTTTCGCTGTCCTGGGCCCATACGGGCATGGAGAGCGCCATAGTCAGTGCTGCTAAAAGGCTAAACTTCTTGAAATTCATGATGTAAAAATAAAAAACTAGCTTGGAATACCAGCTAGCTAAAATATTTTATTCGTGTAAAAATAGTGTTGAAAAAAAAGTTTACTTAAGAAACGGGAAGTTTAGTCTCTAAAGTAGGAGTGTTACACCCAAAGTTACGTGGCTTGTAAAGAGCTTGGTTTTCATCAGGGTGGATTCGGCGATAACGTCCTGGTCCAGCAGGTTTGTGTAGTTCTGGACATAGCGCAGGTCGACCTGCAAATTTTTGTTGATAACGTAACCGATGTTCAGGAGGCTGCCCAGTTCCACGCCGACGGTGGGCATAGTGTTGCTGCGCTTATCCTTGTAATGTTTATCCTTGGCGTCAACGGTCTGCTTGAATTCAGTTTCACCTGACATCTTGAGACTGATGTTTGCGCCCAGGCCCAGGAAGAATCCGTCTTCATCGAAGGCGTACTGGATAAAGGCGGGAATCTGGAACAGCATTTCAGAAATGCTTGCTTCGTTGTGGCTGTAGTCGTTGTCGCCTTCGTAGCTGTAGGTGCGGTAGCTGAAATCCAGGCCGGCGGCGACAGAGAAATCGTTTCCGATGGGGAGCTTGGCGATGGCGCCTGCTTCTAGGTCGAAGCCTACGTTCCAGCCGTCGGTATGGTTTCCGAGGAAGTTCATGTTTGCGCCGGCACCGGCTCTGAAGCCGAACTGGATGGACTTGGAGAAGCCTTCTTTGCGGGCGCGGTATTCGCTGGCGTTTTCCTGCACGTAGTTGGCGCGGGTGTCTTCGTCATCGAAGAATTCTGTTACCTTCGTGGAATCCGCTGCCTTGGTGGAGTCCTGTGCTACGGAATCCTGGGCGGTTGAATCCGTGCCGTATACGACGGTCTTTACTCCGTTTTCATCTACAGTCTCTACACCGTTTGCGTTGTCGCTCTGCGTATCATCCGTAGAATTGGAAACTTCGTTAAATTCCATTCCGCAACCGTCGCCGACGCAACCACTATTGTCCTCTTCGCCGGAACCTTCGAAAACTCCCTGGGCGAATGCAGTGGAACAGAATCCGCCTAGGGCAATTGCCATGGCGATGGTCAAAATCGGCTTGTGAGAAAACTTAGGTGCGAACATACTAGAATTATAACATTTTGAAAACACTTTGTTTATGTATTTTCTAAATTTTTCGCCGTAAAATTTTAACTAGCCGTGAGGTATGAGGTCGCCTGCCTTGGCGGGCTTTGAGGTTTGAGTTGAATAGTGGCGCTTCGCGTATCATAAAGGTGCAGCGAAGCTGCGATTATAAGGCTCGTTACTCGTTGCTCATAACTCACCGCTGAACGAGGAAAAAATGGCAAAGTATAATCCGCAAGAAATTGAAACCAAGTGGCAGGCTTACTGGGCTGAACATCAGACCTTCAAGACTGGCACCGATCAGTCCAAGCCCAAGTTCTACTGCCTGGACATGTTCCCGTATCCCAGTGGCGCAGGCCTCCACGTTGGTCACCCCGAAGGTTACACCGCAACGGATATCATTTGCCGCTACAAGCGTTCCAAGGGTTTCAACGTCTTGCACCCCATGGGTTGGGATGCCTTCGGTCTCCCTGCTGAACAGTATGCAATTCAGACCGGTACACACCCGGCAATCACCACCAAGAAGAACTGCGACAATTTCCGCCGTCAGATCCAGCGCCTCGGTCTTTCTTACGACTGGGAAAAGGAAGTGAACACCACCGACCCGAAGTACTACAAGTGGACCCAGTGGATCTTCAAGCGCCTTTACGGCACCTGGTTCGATGAGGTCCAGCAGAAGGGCCGCCCCATGGTCGAACTGCCCATTCCCGCCGACGTTCAGGCTCAGGGTGCTGCAGAAGTTCGCAAGTTCAAGGATTCCAAGCGCCTTGCTTACTACGCCGACGCTCAGGTCTGGTGGTGCAAGCACTGCAAGATTGTTTGCGCTAACGAAGAAGTTTTGAACGACGGTTCTCACGAAAAGTGCGGCACCAAGGAAGTGGAACGCCGTAACCTGAAGCAGTGGCTCATGCGCATCCCCCATTATGGCGACCGTCTTTTGAAGGGCCTCGATAAGCTGGATTGGCCCCAGGGCGTGAAGGACATGCAGAAGAACTGGATCGGCAAGAGCCAGGGTGCAGAAGTGGATTTCGCCATCGCTGATGCAAACGGCAAGCCCACCGAAAACAAGCTCCGTGTTTATACCACCCGTTGCGATACCCTGTTTGGCGCAACCTACATGGTGGTGGCTCCCGAACACAAGCTGGTTCCGACCCTCACTACCCCGGAACAGAAGGAAGCTGTGGAAGCCTACGTTCATGCCGCTGCCCTCAAGAGCGACCTGGACCGTACCGAACTGGCCAAGGAAAAGACCGGCGTGTTCTCTGGCTCCTACGCCATCAACCCGCTGACCGGCACCAAGATTCCGGTTTGGGTGGCTGACTACGTTTTGACTGGCTACGGCACCGGCGCTATCATGGCTGTGCCCGCCCACGATACCCGCGACTTCGAATTCGCAAAGAAGTTCAACCTGCCTGTTATCTGCATCATGGAACCGGACGCCTCTTGCCCGGAAGACGTGAAGCCCCAGGTTCTCGCTGGCGAAGCATGCTGGGCTGCCGACGGCACCTACATCAACAGCCAGAACGACACCCTCTGCCTCAATGGCCTCAACAAGGAAGCTGGCAAGGCTAAGGTCATCGAATGGCTCGAAGCCAACAAGATCGGTAAGGCTACCGTGAACTACAAGCTTCGTGACTGGCTCTTTAGCCGTCAGCGTTACTGGGGCGAACCGTTCCCCATCATCCACTGGGAGGATGGCGAAATCTCTACCGTCGATGACGACCAGCTGCCGGTTCAGCTGCCGGATCTGCAGGACTACAAGCCGGGTGACGGCGGTCAGTCTCCGCTGGCCAACGCTTCTGAATGGCTGAACGTTGTTGACGCTAATGGCCGCAAGGGCGTTCGCGAAACCAACACCATGCCGCAGTGGGCTGGCTCCTGCTGGTACTACCTCCGCTATATCGACGCCTGCAACGGTGACGCATTCCTGGCCAAGGAACTTGAAAAGTACTGGATGCCGGTTGACTTGTATGTTGGCGGTGCAGAACACGCTGTGCTCCACTTGCTGTACAGCCGTTTCTGGCACAAGGTCCTCTTCGACCTGGGCCTCGTCTCTACCGACGAACCCTTCCAGAAGCTCTTTAACCAGGGTATGATTCTTGCCTTCGCTTACGAAGACGCCGCCGGCTCCAAGGTTCCCACCGACGAAGTGGAAGAAAAGAACGGCAAGTTCTTCAAGAAGGGTACCGACATCGAACTGAAGCAGATCGTTGCCAAGATGAGTAAGTCCCTGAAGAACGTTGTGAACCCGGACGACGTGGTTCGCGACTACGGTGCAGACAGCCTTCGTTTGTACGAAATGTTCATGGGTCCTCTGGATGCAACCAAGCCCTGGCAGACCAAGGGCATCGAAGGCATGAACCGCTTCCTGGGCCGCGCATGGCGTTCTGTGGTGGGCGACGACGATGCAGCTCCCGTCTTCGTTGACGAAGCCGCTCCGGAAGAAATCCAGAAGATTATGCACCAGTCCATCATCAAGGTTACAAGCGACATTGAAAACATGAGCTTCAATACCGCCATTAGCCAGCTGATGATCTTCAACAACGAAATGATGAAGATGGACAAGCGCTACCGCGAACCTTGCGAAACCTTCGTAAAGCTCCTGCAGCCCTTTGCACCCCACATCGCTGAAGAAATGTGGAGCATCCTGGGTCACGAAGGATCCCTCACCAACGTGGCATGGCCTGAAGCTGACGCAAGCAAGGCTGTGGAAAACACCGTCGAAGTCGTGTTCCAGGTGAACGGCAAGCTCCGCGCCAAGGCAAATGTCGCCAAGGACATGGACAAGACTGCTCTCGAAAAGCTGGCACTTGAAAACGATCGAGTACAGGAATTCACTAAGGGAATGCAAGTTGTTAAGATTATCGCAGTCCCAGGAAAGCTTGTCAATATCGTCGTAAAGCCTGCTTAGTGACCGCGTGAAGGATTGCCCCTGAGCCGAGAGCAGCGGCCACGCTTGCGTGGACATTGTGCAGGCACCAAACATGTCGCTCGAAAATAGAAATGCAAGCATTTCTACTTTACTCGCTTAGATGTTTGTGCCGAGGCGATTGGGCAAGCGCTCGTAGAGCGCAATTTACTAACGGCAAGACCGTCGTGAAGGTCATTGCCGTGCCGGGTAAGCTGGTGAATATCGTTGTGAAGTAGTCGTAAGCCGAGTGTCGCGACCGGGAACTTGTTCACGGGCATGACCGAGGCGCAGGTTATAGCGCTCGTAGAGCGCCAGTAAGGTTCGGTTGAGGTGGGGGAGGAATCCCCCTCGCTTCAGCCCCTCTCGCCCTTATAATCAAGCCCGCTTCGGCGGGCTTTTTCTATAGCCCCACCCAGGGGGCTTCCGCTACCCCCACTGCGGGCGCTCATACGCCGCCCCCGTAACGCCCCGGCTTACTTCCTGCTAAAATAGGGGCTAATTCTTGCCTAGACGGGCGAATGGGCGCTTGCTTTTCTTTGAAATAGATTGTATATTTGGAACAACAGGACCCCCCGCACCTCTCATTGATGTGTCCCAGGGGGGACA
Source organism: Fibrobacter sp. UWH9 (assembly GCF_900129715.1). Lineage (NCBI taxonomy): Bacteria > Pseudomonadati > Fibrobacterota > Fibrobacteria > Fibrobacterales > Fibrobacteraceae > Fibrobacter > Fibrobacter sp. UWH9. Next base: position 21,136 of record NZ_FQWP01000030.1, read on the forward strand.
TTTTTTTTATGGAAACAAAAAAGGCAACAACTTATAGGGAACAAGTAGAAAAAATCAAACAACGTGGCTGTTGTATTGAGAATGTTGATGTTGCTGTTCGCTGCCTTGAATCCATAAATTATTACAGGTTGTCTGCATATTTCCTGCCATTTAGAAAAACCGACGGCTCCTATAATGCCGGAACAAGTTTCTCAAGGATTGTACAGATATATGAATTTGATCGACTATTGAGAAGATCGCTTTTTTCGGCTCTTGAAGAAATAGAGATTTCTATGAGGGCGAGACTTGCTTATTTCCATGCGCATAAATATAGTCCGGTTGGCTATTTGGATGCGTCGATTTATTCTCGCTGGCACAACCACCAAAAATTTCTAGAAACTTTCAATAGAGAAGTTGAGCATAGTTCTAATGTTCCTTTTGTGAAGCATCACCAGGATTGCTATGATGGCGTGTTCCCTATTTGGGTGGCCGTGGAATTATTTTCGTTTGGCATGTTGTCCTATTTTTATGCGGACCTTGTTCTTGCGGATCAAAAACACTTTGCGAGTGAATGTTATAAGACCATCCCGAAAAATCTAAAAAGTTGGCTGAGGTGTGCAACAGACTTGCGAAATATCTGCGCCCATTATGGAAGGCTTTACTATAGGATTTTCTCCGCAATCCCTGCAAACATTGAGGAAGTTGAAGAAAAGGATGAACGCTCTCTTTGGGCGGCGTTCCTTGCTGTGCGAAACTTGTATCCGAATCCTCAAAAGTGGAACGAAGAATTTCTCCCGTCAATTAAGGCGTTGTTTGAAAAGTATTCGTCAGCTATTCAATTGGAGCACATCTCTTTCCCAAAAGATTGGGCGGTGAAGGCGATTGCCAAGGAAGTGTAATCCTTGACGGAATCATCAGCTCGGCATATCGTCTGATGATTTACGAAACTTTTTTCCACAAAAAAGGCGAGGAACTTCCTCGCCAAAGATGGACCTGGGTCTTGCGATTTTTCAGCGATTCAAACTGTGTAGAGCATGTCCCTATCAAGACGTATGTTCGATATTTTGCGAATATAGGGGACATTTTTTGTTTTTGACATAAAAAGTCACCAGTTTTTAATAGATTTAGATTGAAGGTGCTGAGATGAATCTTAAAGAGTTGCTGAAATTTCTTTTTCCTGAATACCAGATTTTTACTGCGGCAAAGAACTTGCCTCAGGGTTTGAGGGCAACCCAAAAAGTACAATCTACATCGTCTGTAGAAAAAACGGTATTGAAAAGCGAATCGAAATCGGAATCTGTGAAATCAGAACCGAAAGGGCATGAACCGGAAAAAGGGTTCGCTACGATTTTTACAAGACAGGATTCCAAGGCTTCAGCACATGCTGTAAAGGACAATGCAAAATCTTTTAATTTTAATCCTGTTCCCAAGGAACTTGCAAAAATTTGGATTGGGTCTGAAAAGGATATTCAATCCTTGGTTACTGCATTTAAGCGTCCTTTTGTAAGTGGGTACGAAGAAGAAAAGCCGAAAAACTCCATTCTTCTTTTGGGACACCTTAGTAGGGGAAAGGCTTATGCAATCCAGTGCATCAGTAAAATTCTCTGCCAACAAAAAATTTTGACATCATCGTCTGCGGAGATTATTGATCTTGGCCGTTATGCGAGCGATTCTTCTGGAACTTTGTTCTTGAGCGATATATATGCTTGCCTGAAGTCTAAGGCTGATGTCATTATATTTGAGCAACCGGAAAAAGCAGGGGCTGGTGAATTGGATATTCTTCAGCAGTTGTTGGAAAATGGCGTTTGTAAACTGAATAAGCGTTATGTGTCTAATAACGGAATGCTGATGGATGCGACGGGAGTTCTTCACTCCAATCCGATTTCTGAAATTTCTGCCAATGGCAAATTTTTTGTTTTTATTAGTACACTTCCCAAGGCGAAAATACTTTCTGTTCTTGGGAATAAGATTACGAAATTGTTCGGTGATGTTATTGAACTGGAACCGATCTCGCAAAAGCAACTTCAGGATATTGCATTTACGGAATGCAGGGCTTTGATTGACAAATGTTCTCGGATGCTTCATATTGAAGCGTCTTTTGATGATGATGTTGTCAATGCACTTGTGAAGATATTTTCAAAAGATGCAGGTATCAAGGGCTTAAAGAAGTTCGTAGAAGAGTTCCTTTACAAGGGCCTCACTGAAATGCTTTTGCAAAATGCAATTGCGACGAATACGAAGATTCATCTTACCAGTGTAGAAAATGAATTCTTTGTATCTCTAGCCTCTGGCAAAAAATTGAATTTTGCTGATTATTCCAAAGATATAAATGCTTCGGAATTGGCTGATGTCAAGAAGGAACTTGACAACATTATTGGTCTGAAAAAGGTGAAGGATTACATTCGTGATTTGGAGACGAATGTCAAAATTCAGCAAATCAGAACGGCCAATGGTCTTCCGAAAGCGGATATCTCCATGCACATGATTTTTGCTGGAAATCCGGGAACGGGAAAGACTACTGTTGCGAGGATTGTCGCGAAATACCTGAAGGCTATAGGAGTGCTTTCCTCGGGGCATTTACGCGAAGTGACAAGAGCTGATCTTGTTGGACAATATCTTGGGCAAACCGCACAGAAAACAAATGAAGTCATCAATAGCGCTCTCGGTGGAGTCCTGTTTATTGACGAAGCCTATTCGCTTTGTCGAGATGCCGGAGATCCGTTTGGGCTTGAAGCCATAGACGCTATTGTAAAGGGGATGGAAGATAATAGGGAGAATCTTGTCGTCATTTTGGCTGGCTATGAATTGGAAATGAAGGATTTTCTTAAGACAAATTCCGGATTGAAATCCAGGTTCCCTAATATTGTTCATTTTGAAGATTACAGCTCCAAAGAAATGCTTGACATTGCAAAAGTTACTGTTAAGTCCAAGGGGTACAAAATGGATGCGGATTGCGAAAAACCGCTTCTTAGGATATTTGAGGCTTCGCAGGTCAAGGGCAAAAATGATGGCGGAAACGGAAGACTTGTCCGTAATGTTGTGGAGGCCGCGATTTTACAGCAGTCGAAGCGTGTCGTGAAAAATCCTGTGAATTTGGATCTTTTAATTCCTGAAGATTTTGGATGCTTTGGGCCTAAGGATTTTGATCTTGAAAGCGAATTGTCTAAAGTTATTGGACTTGATTCCGTCAAACAGTACATCCGGAGCTTACAAGCTCGCTTAAAGCTTAAGGAGGCTCGCAAACAAGCTGGATTGAAAACCTCTGACACGCAAACGATGCACATGATTTTTGCAGGCAATCCAGGCACCGGTAAAACGATGATGGCCAGGACCGTTGCGAATGTCCTTTACAATATGAATGTAATCACCACGAATAAGTTGGTGGAAACGGATCGCTCGGGACTAGTGGCCGGCTATGTTGGGCAGACAGCCATAAAGACAAGAGAGGTCATTGAGTCTGCACTCAACGGAGTCCTATTTATTGACGAGGCATATGCACTTGCCCAAGGTGGCCCTAATGACTTTGGCCGCGAGGCGATAGATACCCTTGTCAAGATGATGGATGATAATCGCGATAGATTGGTGGTGATTCTTGCAGGTTACAGTAGGGATATGGAAAATTTCCTGAATCAAAATGCTGGCTTGCATTCTCGATTTGCAAACATTATTGAATTCCCAGATTATTCTACGGATGAACTTATGCAAATTGCGGGCAAGTTCTACGGTGACCAGGGATATATTTTGGATGACGGTGCTAGCGAATGCTTGCGGAAAAATTTTGAATCAGCAAAGATGAACCCTCAATTTGGCAATGGTCGATATGTAAGAAACATCTTTGAAAAATCCCTGAATAATCAAGCTCTTCGACTGAGTGATTCCAATGATTTTTCCAAGACTGCGCTTACAACCATTACGGCCTGTGATTTGGAGGGGGTGTAGTGTGAATCAAGGAAACAGGTTCGGTGCTTACGCTTGGTCCATGAATGTACTTGCTGCGTGGATCATATTACTTTTTGTAACGATTGTTGAAGCTATAATATGTGTATCCATTTTGGATGGAACCTTGACTGTTGTATCGGGGAATTTGGCGATTACACTTGTCACTTTATTTTTCTTCATTCCTCCTTTTGTAATTACAGAGGAAATCTTTCAAGAAATTTATATAAGGAATCCTCTAATTCGCCCCCTGTATGCGACTACTTTAGCTTATTTAACAATCGTTGCGTTGATTCAGATATCGTATGCGATTTTTAATTCAAATTTGATTGCTTTGGGATTTTTGCTTCTTGGACGTTTTGTAATGTGCCTTTTCTTTCAAAAATATCCGATGGATTCTTTGAATGTTTGATTCGGTAAGAACATTTTTTGCAGGAATGTGGTTTTGCTTAGTGCTGATTCCCACTATGGTATTGGGAGCACTTTTTTATTTAGGAATCTTAATGTTTATTCTATCTATGCTTACTACGGGCTATAGTTTGCCTAGTTTTGGACTGACATATTTTAAAATAGTGTCTATTCCTTTTTTGCTGACAAATATATTTTTTAGACGTTGCTATACCATGATTGACAAACTTTATCCGTTCAGTATTTTTGCTCTGTGTAATTTTTTTATTGTTGCGTTGGCTGAAAAAATTCTTGCTTATGGATTTGATGTCATTGAACCAACAAGGCATCTGTTGACAATTATTGCTGTAATAGTTCAAGTATTGGTGTGTAGAATTATTATGGGATTTTATTTTAGAAAACATCCGTTTAATTAGGATATAGAATTTTTATGGAACAGAAAAAACGTAAAATGAAAATTGAAGGGGTTGCTCACGCTGAGCTGAATGGTGGAGAAACTTCTTCCTCTAGATTGGGGATTGAAAAAGATACTCCTGACATTCAATCCTTTTCTCCGGCACAAAATGAATCTTTACGAAAGGATATGAAAACGGAAACATCGAAGGATGATGTCGATGTCAAACAGAAGGAAAAAATTGATAAGTTTTCCGATGCTGTGGATGGAAACAAGGATTGTCTTCATGAAAATTCTTCGCCTGAAACGGTCGTTCGTCGTAAAAAGAGATTGGTACTTTGGTCAGCAGTTTTGGCAGGACTTTTGGCAATTTCTTTTGCAGTGCGAGGTGTTAGTCCCATGGACACCCCTATTAGCACGAGTGTTGGTGCTCAGGAAATCTTGAAACAGCAGTGGTCGGACAAATTGGAACTTGGGGCTAGGTTAGTAAAGAACGATGATCAAATAACCGTTCGGCAAGCGGATATGGTAATAACGCATGACAAGACTGAAAAGTCGACTAAGGTTCATATTTGGGACTATGCCGCTGAGGATGGAGATTATGTTCAACTTAAAGTAGATGGAGTTGCTATTACAGAACCGTTTATGATACATCACAAACAAGTTTCTTTTGATGTTCCCGCAGAATCCAAAGTGGAAGTCGTTGGAATTCGTGATGGCGGTGGTGGAATTACATATGCAATTCGTTATGATGTTAATGGTACTGTTTATCTCAATGGCATGGGTATCGGTGGCTCTAATACATATACATTGACTCGAAGCCAAGTGACGGAATAGTTTTTGAAGGAAACAACCCATAACGGATTCGTTATGGGCTGTTTTTTTGTATTAAACGCTATATCCGGGACCGTGTGTATTCAAATCCACTAGCGGTTTATTTACTTTCTTCCTTTTCTTTATTACGAGTTCTGTTTTATTCAAACACCATCTTTTGTTCTAAAGGCCGTTGCGATAAATTCTTGCTCGCTTCGCGAAATGCCTATGTCTGTTGCGACCTTTTGCCACTTTGAAACAACGTCGTTTGTTTTTTTGATAATCCTGTTTGCATCGCTTGGCGCGATGCCGAAATAGGGCGCAACTTCTCTTGCCAAATTGTAATCTAGATTTGCTTCGCTTTCGTTAATGTTCAACGAAAGTTCTGTTCCATATTCGTCGGGTGTCAAGTCATAAGCTGGTGACAGTGTCCAGCCTTTGGGCGTTAAGAGGAAACCGTGGTTTCTCAGGTGGTCGTCACAATTGGAAATGGCAATGTTGAAAATAATTCGTTTGAAAAGCTGCTCTAAGTTGCCTTGCACATTTACGCAATGTTCAGAAATCCACTCTACCAATTCAAGGTAGCTGGCTCCGGTTCCTCCATTAGCTCCATCGTTATAATCCAAATGCGTCATTGCCGATGTAAAATGCTTGCGGACGTTATTTTCTGTTCGGTCAAATCTTTTTGTTAAAAAAGTGTGATATTTGGAACCGAGTTTAATGCATTTAAAGTCGCTGATTTCTACACCGCATTTTTTTGCAAGAGTCATGCAGACAGTTTCCCAAGCTCCGACATCTTTTCGATCTTTTTTACTTGGGAACTTGGCTATCCATAGATGACCATGTTCATCGACAACATTTGCTTTTGGTCGCGCTCCTCCGAGAGAACTTCCTGGACGTAATAGCATTTTTAACCAACGGTCATCAATGGAATTTTCATCCTGTTCCAATTTTAGGCTGGCTGCCTCTAATTTTCGAAGGGATTCCCAAGGTGGTGTCGCTAGTTCTTTGTCGTTGTCGATGAAATCACCGTCAAGACTCTGTTTGAATCGCAGGGCTCCCATGCGGCTCTCATCAAAAACTCCCAGTAGATAATCTAATTCAGTCCTGGGAATTACGGGGCGTCCTTCTTTTCTAGCCAAAATAGTTTCCCTGCGGTCAATGAGTTGTCGCCCCCAACGGTCGGGAGTGGAATCTAAGAAAACGCCAAAGTTATCCTTGTCAGTAGGTGCGTATTGTTTTCCCCGAAATAGGCTTAGGTTAGGATCAAAAATTTGAAAAATGGGATTGTTTAACCAGAACTTGTCAAATTCAAAGGAGAAAATGCTTTTGCCTCGTTGCAAGGTTTCTTGCAGAATGCCCATGAGAACAGGCTCGAGGACCTGCTCGTTATGGAAGAATACGTATACGGACCGATTATTCATTTTGCGAGACCTTATTTCTTGCTGGCGCGTTCTCTTACGTTTAGTTTTGCGTCTTGGAGTTTTCTGCCGAGTTCGTCATCTTTTGCTACAAGGAGTATATCGCTTGCAAGTCCCAACGCAATCAGTACCCTAAAATAATGGCCCATGGAGACGCCTTCATCACCACTTTCGATTTTTATCAAGGTGCCACGAGAAATGTCTGCCCGTTCGGCGATTTGTTCTGCCGAGAGGTCGCGGCGAAGTCTGGCTAGTTTTATCTGCTTGCCAAGGTTATTTAAAATTCTTTTCTGCGATGGTAATAAAGCTCTTTTCATAATGTTTTATATAATATACAAAAATTGCTTAAAATGTTCAATATATTGAACATTATGAATGGCGTTTAGGGACTTGTCTATGAACTTGACCATTTAGATGAAAATGTTCCTGTACTGGTAAGAATGCGTCAAAAGCGTCCTTTTATACCCATTTTTGTTCGTCACTTTTCCATTCTAGTAAAAAGTCTCTATTGTCGAAGTAGGCTTGCATTGGCGATTCAAGAAATTTCTGCAAGGATTCAATGACATTTTGAAATGGAATCTCGGACAATTTTGCTTTTTTCAGAAAAGCTTTCCACTTGGTTCCCATAGATTGATCGTTGTGAAATTGAAGGACTTTCTGAAAACGATTCATATCGTAATTACGTTGTCGATTTTCGAAGGTCCTCGCGATGGCGGTTTTCAATGTTGCACCATCAAAATCAAAATTTTGAAGAATGAAGTGAATGTCAAAATAGTCTTTCATTCGGCTGGAAAGTTCCATTCGATCAAGGATTGCGTCAATTTTTTCCGCGATGATTGTTTCTACGGGGTAAACTCTTACTTGAGGGCATGAAAACCCTTCGACTTGAACAGGAAAGGTTGCTGTTTTTGGTTTTGGAATGATTGTGTCTCCAAATCCAAAATCAATGTTTATCCCTGTACGGGTGTTTTTGATTTTCACGATGAGAAATGCAGAAACCCCAGTGTATTTCTTTTCTTTGGCAATCTCTTTTAGATTTGCCAATTCGAAAGTTACAAAGTCATTTTCTGATTCCGTATTTATTATCTCGTGAATGATTTCGCGCATTCTTTCTGGAGAATTTGAGAGGTTCTCAACGAGAAAATCTGCGTCTCGGGTTGTTCTGCTTCCAAAATTTGAAAGCGCGTAAATGAGCAGGCCGCCTTTCAAAATAAATGTATCTTTGTATTTTGAAAGGTTGATTCTGCGGATGAATTCTTCCTGGCAAAATAGCTGAAGGCTTTGCATGCTGTTCCAGCCCATTTCCTTGGATTTATTTCGTATTTTGGCAAGTACCGATGCTGCGCGATCAGCCATTGAGCAAAACCTCCATAATTTCTCTAACTTTCTTTTGTACTCGCATTTTCCGGGCGTAATCCAGAAGCTTCATTAGATTCTTCTGAGGGTCGCTTGCGTAGGCGTTCAAGGCCTTGTTGAATAGCTCGCTGTCTATTTTGTTGCGGTACTTGAAGCAGTCACAAACGCATCGTTCTCGGTCGTAAATTTTTAGTTCGAACCCGTTGAAGTTTTCCGTGCTTAGCCCAAGGTCGAAAAGTTCTTCTTGCACATATCGTGGTTTTAGAAAAAGTCCTTCAATTTTAAGTCTGGAACGTGAAAATGATCTAGGCACGGAAATCGTCCATTCCGTGGGGGCGTGGTCGCTATAGCCGTAATAGTAGAGTGCCGATTCCATGCAGATGACTACATCGGGCAAGAGTTCTGCAAGCAGCTGTTCTTCTGCTATTTCGTTCGTCGGAACGGCACAGTACACGCCTTTGCGAACTCTGTAAAGTTTTCCGCTAGTGCAGAATCTAGACAGCTCGTCATTGCGGATTCCGTTTTCGTTGAAGTCGGATGTTCTGACAATGCCGTCGTATGAGGCTACAATATCGTGTGCTACCATGATTTTGGACATGGTCTAAATATACAATATTTAATACACAAATGCAAATGTTTGTGTATTGTTTGTTGTGCGTAAAAATCTACGGCATATTTATAATATGTGCCGTAGAAATTTGTATGTTTTTTGTGTAAATTGAAGAATTTTAGGTCTTTTTCTGAGGCATCATCAATATGTGTGGTAGCATTTAGGCAGCCTTGCTAGATGATTCTCTCGATTCCGATTCCCATTCGTAGGCTATCTTTACATCTACATAGGAACAGCTCAACATTATCAGCGACAGCATGTTGTTCATGTTCCTGAAGCCATAGGCAGTCCGTATCAGTAGCTTTATCTTGTTGTTCGTCGCCTCGATCCTTGCGTTTGACACGCCCAGCCTGATTGTGTTGAG
>NZ_FQWP01000015.1:0-81701 GCF_900129715.1 Fibrobacter sp. UWH9
CAATACATGAACAAACGGAAACATGATGGATTCCTGAAATACGTCTACTCGAAACCTGTGAACACGAAGGCGCTTTTTGAGATTGCGTCAAAGACAAACCGGAACCTGGCCGACATCCTCGCGGAAGTGGACCTAGACACATTGGAGGAAATCCCCGAGGCCTTCGACGAAGTTGGCGAGCGGGGCGAAGCGGATCTTGCCTTCAAGGTAAAGGCTCTCGACGGTAGCGAAATGCGCTTTGGTTTGCTGCTGGAGCACAAGTCTTCGCCCAGTAACGGGATTATGTCGCAGATAGGCAAGTACGCCATCAACGTGATGGTAGACAAGAGCAATTCCGAATACGGCTGGCTGCCAACAAAGGCGGTTGTCGTTTATAACGGAATCGCCCCTTGGGATCCGCTGGCGCAGTACAAGAACATCCATGCCATGTACAACGGCCGCATTCCGCATTTCGAGTTCGCCTTTGTGAACCTGGCGGAAATTGACGACGACCTTTGCCTGGCTCACGGCAACGCTGAGGCGGCCATTGGTGCCATCACCATGAAGTACGCCTTCGACATGGAAAAGTACGAGTCGTTGTTGCCGGAAATCGAGAAGAAACTGCGGGCTCTGCCTAGCAACGAAAGCGCTTGCCTTGTTGGCAAGATTGAGTTATATTTGAGGGAGTACATTAGCCCAGAGGCATTGGAGGTTCTGAAAATGGCATTCCAGAGTATCGGACAAAGGCTTGGCTTTGTGAGCGCCGGAGACGCATACCGTGCCCTTGAACGCAAGGTTCGCAGGATGGAGTCGGCAAGCAAGGCGAAGGATGCCAAACTGGTCGAGAAGGACAACGCCCTCGCCGAGAAGGACAATGCCCTGGCCGAGAAGGACAATGCCCTGGCCGAGAAGGACGCGCTGATCGCCGCTCTTCAGGCAAAGCTGGCAGAAATGAGCAAATAACCACAAGGACCCCGCGGGGGTCCTTTTGTTTGCCTTGTCGGCAAGATTGAGTTATATTTGAGGGAGTACATTAGCCCAGAGGCATTGGAGGTTCTGAAAATGGCATTCCAGAGTATTGGACAAAGGCTTGGCTTTGTGAGCGCCGGAGACGAATACCGCGCCCTTGAACGCAAGGTTCGCAGAATGGAGTCGGCAAGCAAGGCAAAAGATGCCAAACTGGTTGAGAAGGACAACGCCCTGGCCGAGAAGGACAATGCCCTGGCCGAAAAGGACGAAACCATCGAAAAGCAAGAACGCGAGATTGCCGAACTCAAGGCGAAGCTTGCTGAAATGCAGAAATAGAACGAAAGGACCCCTTGTGGGTCCTTTTTTGCAAATGTTGCCGCATCCCTCCACTCGTCATCCTGGAGCAGCGAAGCTGCGATAGGATCCAGGAACTCCCCGCGAGAGGGAAAAATATTTTTTACAAAGATTTCTTGTGCAAAAGGGAAGTTTGCTGCGTGTATATAAGCAGGTAGAAACAGTCCTACCCGCGAACCGGCCGCGTCGCCGGATGTACAGGAACTTTTCATGAGCGAAAGCAAGACTTCGGAGGACTTTGGCACTGGAGCCGGAGGCATCTCAAAATTCACCATCACCAACAGTTTCGTGTTCCCGCTGGTCATGAGCCACAAGGAAATCGCCAAGCCCTTCATCGAGGCGGCGCTTGGCATCAAGATTTACGACCTGAAGGAACCCGAGCAGGAAAAGACGGAGCAGGTGAGCATCTTCAACAAGAGCGTCCGCTACGATGTGTTCACCCAGCAGATCGACGAGAACGGCGAGACCATCAGCTCCTTTGACCTTGAGATGCAGGTAAAGGACACCAAGGAACTTCCCAAGCGCGCCCGCTACTACCAGTCCGTCCGCGACACTCACGAGCTGCACAGGGGCACCATGTACAAGAGTCTCAAGGACCAATACGTGCTTTTCATCTGCCCAGATGACATCTTTGGGGAGGACCTGCCTATTTACAGTTTCCAGAATTTCGCGGTGGAAAATAAAGATGTTGCTTTGAATGACCGCACCTTCAAGAATTTTTATATCTTTAACGAGTATAAAAAACTTCCGGACGAGCATCCACTCAAGCCGTACCTGAAGTATTTCGCAACCAACACTGCTGACTCCACGGAGACCGAGGAAATCGACACCAAGGTAAAGTGGTACCAGACCGACAACCAGACGCAGGAGCGCTACATGACATGGGAACAGGAAATCCAGCTCGCCAGGGAAGATGAACGCGAAAAAGAGCGCGAACGCAGTCAGAAGATTATTGCCGAGAAGGACCGTGCGTTGACCGAGAAGGATCGCGAGATTGCCGAACTCAAGGCGAAGCTCGCTGAAATGCAGAAATAGAACGTAAGGACCCCTGCGGGTCCTTTTTTTGCAAATTGCGCCGCATCCTCACCACAGAAGCGATATGGCGCCTGGGGCGTTCTCCCCGTAGGCGTAGCGCATCACCATTCCCAGGACATCGAAAGAGTCTTCCTTCAGCAAAATCATCCCGCTGTCGATACATTCCATGGGCAGGTCCCCGTCGATATCCAGACACTCCGGCGCGAGCCTGTTCCAGATGACATAATCCGTGTAGCCGTCGGCAATATCGTCGCGCGTCAAGTTGTCACCCGTGCCCGGCTGAATCTTGAGGAATTCCCCGCCACATGTCATCCCGGGCTTTGACCCGGAATCCCCCTTTCTCGGGATAAAGTAAAGCATCGCATGATCTAACATGCGCTGCAATCTAGAGATCGTTCTTTAGATCGTCAAGGGTTTAATTTTGGGCGTTCCCCGGCTCCCTGGAACCGCGCCAAAGAACCGCCGCCGGGTCGGGCCCTTGCGTTATCGGCTCGCAGAGCTCGCCGTCCGTTCAGTCTCGCGCTCCCGGCAACAGCGCAATGCAAGCGCCGCGCGAGTCCGCCCCGCTTCGCGGCTTCACGCCCTAACGCGAAAGCAGGATGAATTCGCTTCTTCGCAAATAAAAACACCGTGTCGGAAATGACACGGCGAAGTGATAGTTACAAAAATATCTGGTTAGTTCTTTTCCAAAGCTTCTACAACTGCAATATCCGCGGGTAGCCAGTCTACCGAGCGGATATTTTCTTTTTCTAACCATTTGGCTGCTTCGTGTTCCAGCAACTTTAATTCGCCGCCGATAACGGTGCAGTAGAAACAATGCATTGTCAGATGGAAGTTGGGGTAGTCGTATTCCACAGTGCAGATGAAATCTTCTACAGAAACGTCTACGGTCAATTCTTCCTTCAGTTCGCGAGCGAGAGCTTGCTGCGGAGTTTCGCCGGGTTCCATTTTGCCGCCGGGGAACTCCCAACCGCCCTTGAAATCACCGTAACCGCGCTGGGTTGCAAAAATCTTATTGCCGTCCTTAATAACTCCTGCAACAACTTCAATCGTCTTCATATTAAATCCTAATTTGCTTTCAAATAATTTAACATATCTTGCTTTACAGGGACGTCCATTGTGAAAGTCACTTTAGCAATGGATCGTTCCTTCCCTTTATTGTCTTTCTTGGTTGCATGTTTTTTATTTACAACCTTGAATTCTCCCATATAGTAAAAGTCGAAGCCTTCGCCATCACTTTTTTTAACGAAAAGATGTTTGTGTTTTGCGTTTTCGACGCTTTCCATGTAGGGACTGTTTTCGTCTTGTCCCATTTGAGTGTCCCAAAGAAAGGTTTCTGCATCGATAAATTCGTCTGCGTAATTGGGCTTTCCGTCGATGTATTCCTTTTCTTCGCCAGCATCTGCTTTATGGTAGGTGACGAAGATGCAAACGTGATCGTTTTGTCTCCACTTACCGTACATTGTTGAAGACAGGTCTTTGTCTGCATCCAACAATAGGCAAACGTCCTGACGGGAATATTTTTCGTATAAGGCGAATGGATTTTCTTCGCCAATTTTGTCCTTGTAAATACTACGGAATCTGCACAAACTGATGTCAATTAAGTCTTGTACTTGTTTTTTGAAAATATCGTTTGTGAGAGCATTTGAAAATTTTGAATTAGCTGTAATTTTGCTGCCGTTGCATTCAATCATTTCAACATGGTTTAGAGCGTACTTTTCTGTTTTTTCAATATCAATTTCTTCGGAGTTCTTGATTTTGAAAGTTTTCTTCAAGAAACTTCCTTGCAATATGTCAATAGAACTTTGTGGAATGTGGTTTCCGTTAATTGCGAATCCGTTGTTAAGAATGTCGTTCAAAATGCGAGATCCGTTTATAAACGTACCCTTTGGAAGAATGATTGATAGATAATTCAAGAATGCGATTTCTTGGTCATTGAGCTTTTGATTTCCAAAAGGATTTTCCTCAATCTTCAAAAGGAAATCATGGTAATTCTTGTATTTGTCGAGAATCAGTAAAGGATCGATATTGCCATTTTCGTAGAAATCAAAAAGGGCGGGAATGCGGCCTAAACGACATTTTAATGACTGGTAACCACTTTTGATGATTGTTCCGATGTTAGAGATTTCATCGATAGATTTGAATATTTTATCTCTAGCGATTTCATCAAAGTGTATGGATGAGGCTCCTTCAAGAATCTTGTGGCCTTCGCGAACATAACGACGAATGTTGTCCTTGTTGTATGTCCTATCGCCAGAAAGCGCGACAGGAATCATATAATTGTTGTCGTAGTTTCCGATGAAGTCTAGAATCATTACGTATTCTTTTTCATCAGCTTTGCGAAGGCCTCGGCCGAGTTGCTGAATGAATACGATTGGAGATTCTGTTCTGCGAAGCATGATAACTTGATTGACCTGAGGTATGTCAACACCTTCGTTGAACATTTCTACAGTGAAGATGTAATCAATTCCATTATCGTAATCATCAGATTCCAACTTTTCAATAGCATCTTCTTTTGCTTTTTCGATGTCCGCAACTTTCAGTTTGCTGTGCAGTGCGACTGTACGATATCCGCGTTGATTAAATTTTTTAGATAACTCTTCTGCTTCTTCTGTTTTGCTGCAGAAAACAAGACCTTTCAGTCTCTTTCCACTATGACCGAAGTATTCTGCTTTCTCAATGATTGCGTTTACACGTTCGTCGCAAACTAGATTTGAAAAGTCTTCAAAATCAAGATCTTTGCCATCTACAAGAAAATCGGTGATGCCATAATAGTGGAAAGGGCAAAGAAGGTTTAATTTCATTGCCTCTTGCAAACGAATTTCATGAGCGATGTTATAATTAAAGGTTTTGTAAACATCAAAACCGTCAGTTCTGTCTGGAGATGCGGTCATTCCAAGCCAAAGACTTGGTTCGAAATAGTTCAGTAATTTTTGGTAACTATTCGCACCAGAACGGTGTGCTTCGTCAATAACAATGACGTCAAATTCATTTTTGTCAAATTCCTCAAAATGATTTGTCATTGTTTGCATTGTGGCAAAGACGAAATCTCTGTCGGATTCATTGACGTTGCCAGAGTACAGGCCGAAAGATTTTGTAGTTCCAAAGACGTTCTTAAATGTTTTTTCTGCTTGCTTTAAAATTATTTCTCTGTGAACAAGAAATAGAGCTCTTTTGGGATTTATATCGCGTAGGGCGAATGCGGCGGCGTATGTCTTTCCCGTACCTGTTGCTGAAATAAGTAAAGCTCTCTTGGCTCCGTTGCTACGCATTTCGTTCAATTTGTTTATGAACGCGATCTGCATGGAGTTTGGCGATAGTTTGATTTGCTCAACAGAAACAACTTTGGATTCACTCAGTATGCGCGATTTTTCTTTTTCGAGTCGTTTATTCTCTTTGTATAGAATGCTGTAGTTACAAAGAGATTCCTCATTGACCTCAACGGCATATTCGCTTTCCCACAGTGAATTGAAGTCATTTATAATGTGCTTATAAATTTCACCATTACCTGATGTAGAAAAACTAGTATTCCATTCTTTATTGGATACTATTGCGCTTTGGGTGAGATTTGAACTACCGATAGAAATGCTTATGATTTCATCTTTTTTGAAAATGTAACCTTTGGTATGGAACCCTTTGGTATTGCCGTTGCAGCAAAACATTTTCAACTTAATATTGGACAGCTTAAGAAGCGTTTTTAAGGCTTCCGGTTCAGTGAAAGTGAGGTAATCTGTAGTTAGAATCTCGCCCTTAACATTATGCTTTTCTAGATCCAGCAGGGTTTGCATTAAGGGTGCAAGACCGCTACGAGTAATAAAGGCTACGCTGATGATGAAATGATCGCAATTAGCTAGGGATCTGTCCAAAAAAGCCTGCATGGTATTGCCGGGCTCGTTGGAAATGAATTGCGGACGATATTCAATTTTGGACTCTATGGCGTCATCCCAATATGCAGTTTTATTCGATTTTTCAAATTCAGAATAATTTGGAAGAGCCATGACTCACCTCGGAGTGTTCAAGGAAAACGTTCCTTTTCTTTGTACATCAAAGATAATTTAAAAGGGCTGACAACAAGTGTCAGCCCGGTCTTTTCAACCGAAAAAAGATTGGTTTTACACAGTAGATTTAGCCGACATCTTCCTTTTTAAGAGTCCGTTCGGCATCATCTAGCAGATCTTTTAGAGATTTATACTCATTAAAGGCTGTTTTTCGCCACTCTGTGTAGTCGAAGTTCTCTCGCTTTACCGCCGAGATAAAGTATTCTGCATCTACAACGCCCAAATGTTCAGTAAGGCATTTCATGCCCTTGTTGAGAATTTCCATGGTAGAGGGTGTTTTCACGTCTTTAGTTTCCATTGTAGTTGCCCTCCAGTTCAAAAAGAAAATCAATTGGATTGACAAGTTTCATTGTAGAACTTTTGTACTTCAAAAGCCTCTTGTCTGTGGTTAAAAAATAATCACATTTTGCAAGTTCTGCACACGCCACATGGCATGCATCCATAAATTTCACCCCAGTTGCAACAATTTCTGCTGCCGCATGCTCAATCAGAGTTCTTTTTCCGATGTCAATGTATTCCTTTGAATACTTAAAAAAATCTGCTATTGAACATTGTCTGTCAAGATGTGGATTCTTGAGATTCTCAAATTCTAAAACAAATGAAGTAACCAGTGATAAGTTTCCTTCTTTGATTTGTGATTGAACATGAAGTTTAGCTTGAGATTCTAAGGCAACACGGATTTGAGATTGGTTGTCGTAAGGACGATTATAACAACAGTTGTCCAGATATATTTTCGTCTCCCTTTCTGTCATATTTTTGTATTGGGAGCTCTACGTTGATCGTCTGGGGCCGGCCTCCCCATAGGGTTCCTGTCGCCAGGTCATGAACTAAGGCGACGACGTCAAGCAGAGAGTTTTACCTGCCCCACGCATGGGGATTACTCATTCACCCTAAAAGATACACAAAACTTTTTATCTGTGCAAGGTGTGTGTGTGTTTCTCTCAAAGAATTCATTTTCCATGTTGTTGCGTTCTCTTCCCGCATCGCGGCAACGATCGTGACGGCGCTTTCTGCGCCGGGCCGCCCGAAGAAAGTTTTTGACACTTTACTGTCAAAATCTTTAATTATATTTATTCCATGATTCATCACTCCTTGCGACAGTCGACATAGACTTGCAAAAGTCCGTACGTGCATTCGCGGCAAGGTTCATTAACCATCTGGTTGATGTTGTTGGATAGCTGGCAGGAGACGCAGCCTGCTCAAGAGCGTGAGATCGCCGAAATGTGCATCGCGCCAGGTAACGCCGAGGAAGACCCTCGCCAACAATGTGGCTAGAACCTCCAATCTCTACGCAATGTAGGGAACATCTTTATAATCAAAAAGAATGCTATCGACCATTTTCCCGGCGTGGGGAAATGGTGGTTTAAACGTACGGAGAATATTATGACAAAAAAGATTGTTTTGCAGGTAGAATCTGAATATGGTGAAATTCTGCAACAGGCTGTTGCAGTAATTAAACAGGCTCGTGTAAACGTTGCTCGTCAACTAAATATTGGCGAAAATGCTGCTTACTGGGAAATTGGGAAAATGCTACATGAGCGCAAGCTCGATAGTAAGCATGGAAATTCCGTTGTTCGCCGCCTTTCTGTAGATTTAAAGGAACATTTTCCGGATATGGGGGTGTCTCCAAGACAACTCTGGAACATGAAAAAATATTATGTACGATATTGTAACTCCGCTGAAAAAGTGCTACGGAGCGTAGCACTTTTGACATGGGGGCAAAATCTTTTTCTTTTAAGCCAAAATTTTGACGACAACCAAATCCTTTTTTACGCCTCGGAGTGCGTTGCCAAGGGATGGACGCGTGATTTGCTGATGAACGCCGTGAAAATGCAAATGTATGAACATGCTGCTCTTAACCGCCCTCAAAACAACTTCAAGGACACGTTGCCCGAAGGTCAGGCGGAATTTGCGAACGAAGCATTTCGCAGCACTTATAACTTGGGTTTCCTTGGAATTACAGAGCCGGTAATGGAGTTGGAACTGGAACGAAAACTTGTTGAAAAGGTTAGACAGTTCCTTTTGGAACTTGGAAAGGGCTTTGCCTTTATTGGAAATCAGCATGAGCTGGAATTCAACGGGAAAGCAAGCAGGGTTGATATGCTTTTCTTCCATAGGCAACTGAAATGTTTGGTGGCAATTGATTTGAAAGTGGGTGAATTTAAGCCGGAATATGTAGGTAAGATGAACTATTATCTTTCATTGCTTGACCGCCTGGAGCGCGGGGAGGGTGAAAATCGTTCGGTCGGTATTATTCTTTGTGCAACAAAAGATAATGTTGACGTTGAACTTTCGCTCGATGGTATTGGCAAGCCAATTGGAGTTGCTGATTATCAATTGCTGTTGCCAAAGGAAGAACTGCAGAAAGTTCTGGCTGACGAAATCAAGTCTTTCAAAGAAGTTAAACATTTAACGCATTAAGACCTTAGTTTTTTGATGGAGAGTAGATTCCCGGCAATCGTACCCACCACGCGATCTTAGCGATAAGAGCGGACCACGGTGGGGATTTTTTATTTGCGCAGCTTCTTGACATTTTTCAATCATTGGCTGTGTCAAGTCATTTCGTACACAAAAGAGCAGGTGGCAAAAACCTGACCATTTGTCAGCCCCTCCAAAACTGCATTTTCGCTTCAGAAACGCCAAAAACACGTAGTTTATAGGCTGTTTTGGTGCAGTTGCAATACAGTAGAAACACAATAGATCCGCAGCGTACAGTCCGACTAGACAGAGCCTGCAGTCATAATTCAGCAAACATACAGCAGAAACACAATTTTACCCTGGCCGTACAGAAAAACTTGACAGAGTCCAATCATTAGTGTATATTTGTGCAGTAAACATCCGTAGTTATACGCTTGTCTACGGAAAGGAGAAATGATGGCTAGTAGTATTCAAAAACAGTTGCAGTTCCTTATGTACAGCACACCTGACGAAGATGTCAAGGTGAACGCCTTGGTGAAGGATGAAACTATTTGGCTTACGCAAAAGGCCATGGGGGAACTGTTTGGCTGTTCTTCAGACAATGTTGGATTGCATCTGAAGAATGTGTATGAAGATGGGGAACTTTCGAAGGATTCAACTACCGAGGAAATCTCGGTAGTTCAGCAAGAAGGTGCGAGATCTGTCAAAAGAAAAATAGCGTTCTACAACCTCGATGCCATCATTTCTGTAGGTTATCGCATCAGTTCCGCCCGGGCAACGCAGTTCCGTATTTGGGCGACGGGCGTTCTCAAGGAATACATCCGCAAGGGCTTTGTGCTGGATGATGAACGCCTGAAGCAGGGTGAAAACGCTTTTGGCGCAGACTATTTCCGTGAATTGTTGGAACGAGTGCGTTCGATCCGAGCAAGCGAACGTAGGATTTGGCAGCAGATTACCGATATTTTTGCTGAATGCAGTTTTGATTACAATAAGGATTCCGAAATCACCAAGGAATTCTATGCGACTGTACAGAACAAGTTCCACTTTGCGATTACTGGGCAGACCGCTGCAGAAATTGTCGCCGCAAACGCTGATGCAACCAAGGAACACATGGGGCTTTTGACATGGAAAAACTCACCTGATGGTCGCGTGCTGAAAAGCGATGTCGCTATAGCCAAGAACTATCTGACCGAAAAGGAGATCAGAAGGCTGGAACGTCTTGTGAGCGGCTTTTTTGATTATGTGGAAGATTTGATTGAAAGAGAAATCCCGTTTACTATGCAACAGTTTGCCGGCGCTGTAAATGAGTTCCTGGAGTTCCGTAAGTACCAGGTTCTCGAAGGTAAGGGAAAAATTTCTCACGAGCAGGCGGAACACAAGGCCTTTGCTGAATATGATGTATTCAACAAGACGCAAAAGATTGAATCGGACTTTGACAAACTCGTGAAAAAAACGAATAAAAGACTGCGATAAGAGCGGACCACGGTGGGTGTTTTCCCAATTGCCTCCCTTTAAATAAGTCTGAAGGAAAATTGTCGAAAAAGATTCTGCTCGTAAAAATTCATCAGTTTCGGATGATTTTCACATTCCAGAAATACGATGGTACCGCCCACAAGGTTCTGGGCTTGTCTTATAGAGGCGATTGCATGTTCCAGAAGTTTACGGCCAGATATTCTTTTTTCCATTGGCAGGTTAATCAATAACTTTTCTTGCGTTATTGCTTAAAAAAGAACTTTTAAAAGTTACAGGCTTTATTGTGAGTGCGTAATAGCCAACGATTTCGTGCACATCATTCAAAACACAGTAAGTGACCGATTGTTTCTTTTTGGTGAATTCAATGGCATTCTTTTTTGCCTGTGCAAGGGGTGGGCATTGATGATTGCGGCGGGTCTTGATATTTTACGTATAAATTACAAAACGACCCTTGCCAGCGTTTTATAAATAGCTAACATTCTGCCTGACGTACGAAAAGTATCTCTATGACATCTGTGCAAAACAGGTGTTTTTTTTTATCCAAAGGAGATACTATGCCCAGAGAGAACTCGGCTTTGAAAAAGTCTGACGACAAGTTGTTCGTCAAGGATTTAGGAACCATCGTTTCCACCGCTCGCGACATGAGTTTCCGTGCGGCGAACCTTATGCAGGTGGCGTGCAACTGGCTTATCGGCTGGCGCATTGTGGAGCAGGAGCAGCAGGGAAAGGCCCGCGCGGGTTACGGCAAGCATGTGATTCAGTTGGCGTCGGAGTCGCTGACCGAAAAATTCGGGAAGGGGTATTCGGAAACCGTTATTCGCAATTTCAGGAAATTTTACCTGATGTTTCCGAATTTGCAAGTCCTTCAGATTCTGCCGAACAAATTTGTGGAAGTGGTGGACCAAATTCAGCAACCAATGGTTGCTAAATTGAACGACGAGGGAAGTGCTATACTCCCTCAATTATCGTGGATGCATTATGAAAACTTAATGCGTGTCGCCGACGAAAAGGCTCGTCACTGGTATATGCAGGAAGCAGCCTCAGAGCAGTGGGATTACCGCACTTTGAAACGAAATATCGCCTCGCAGTATTATTATCGTTTGGTGCAGACTCCTAAGAACAAAAAAGCCGTTGTGGTTAGGGAAATGAAATCCCTTACAGCGGATTACCAAAAAGAAAAATCTCAGTTCATTAAAAATCCCATGATCGTGGAATTTCTTGGTTTGAATCAAGATGCTGCATTTACAGAGACAACACTTGAGAATGCCATTTTGAACCATCTGCAAAAATTCCTCATGGAAATGGGCAAGGGCTACGCGCTGGTAAGTCGCCAGCAGCATATTCATACAGAAGAAGACGACTATTATATAGATCTGGTGTTTTATAACTACATGCTCAAATGCTTTGTGCTTGTAGATCTCAAGACCCGCAAGATTTGTTACGAAGATGTTGGGCAGATGGATATGTACTTGAAACTTTATGACACCCACAAGCGTTCCGAAGGTGACAACCCTACCATTGGCGTTATTCTTTGTTCCGAAACGAACGGGGATGTGGCGAAATTCTCCACATTGGCGACGAATAAAAGAATGTATGCCGCCAAGTACTTGACCTACATGCCGTCTAAAGAGGTCCTTGCCCGCGAAATAGAAATGCAAAAGGATATCTTTGAAAAATCGCAAAGATCCTAAAATAGAACTGATATGCCAAAGACGCCGAAATCAGCCTTCGGCTCTTAAGCGTTCCGGTGTTGCCTAGGCTGTCAATAGGAAAACTTTCGACTTGGATCAACTCACTGAAGAAAGCGAAGTTATTTCCGAAGATATTACCGAAAATTCCGATATAGCCTACGTAATAAAGTACGTGGGTGTGGTGTATACGAAAAATTGCGTTCTGAAATGCTATCCCAAGTATATCAACAATTGTTCTCTATTACGAGAATGGAATCTACACCAACTACCAAGAAGTTATAGAGACCAATGGTGAAGGCGAAATTGACTGGGACCGAACTATCAACGAGACTTTTGCATACCTCAAGGAAACGTTGATTCCTGATATTGTTTGCAAGGCTTCGGATAATACATTCTGTATTCTTGATGGGAAATACTATTTGAAGACTTATTGACGTTCTTAATACCAAATTCTACAACCATAAATAAAAAAAGACCAGGAAAAATCCTGGTCCTTTTGATTTAGAGCGGAAAAAGGGTCTCGAACCCTCGACATCGACCTTGGGAAGGTCGCGCTCTACCAACTGAGCTACTTCCGCGTTGTTTTGTAATGTAGTAATTTTCTATCATTGTGTCATCTCGTATTGGGGATTATTTATGTCAAATCGTATTGTTGTCGGCGTTTTTGCGGGTGTTTTGTTCGTTGTGGGTTCTGCTTTCGCAGAAAAGTCCATGTGGGACAAGTTTAAGGATTTCTTTAGCCCTACGGAGTCTTTTGACTGCCAGGGGCCCATTTGCGACGAGATTCATGGTCTGGAGTCCAAGATCAGCAAGGTGGAGGGGAAGTATTCCCGCGAACGCCGTCCGGCGAACAAGGAACGGTACAAGAAGGAGCTGGTGGCCCTGGGCGCCTCCCGCGATTCCCTGATTGCGGTGTACAAGAGCCAGCCTGCGGCAAGCCCGAGTTCGTCTGCGGCGATTCCGACGCAGCTTGCGGCGCCTCCGAAATCATCGGCGGCAGTTTTGAGTTCTTCTTCTGCGGATCTGGCCTGCAGGGCCGATACGGTCTATGTGCGCGACACGGTGGTGGTCCACGATACCTTGTATGTGGTGGTGACGAACAAGCCTGCGGTACCTGTTGCAGAACCCAACCCTTAGGTTGTATATAAAGTATGCGTTATTCCACCGTCGTCCCCGCCAAATTTATTAGCCGTCCTAACCGGTTTATTGCCCATGTAGAGTTGGGTGGGGTCGATACGGTTGTCCATGTCAAGAACACGGGGCGTTGCAAGGAGCTTCTGGTTCCCGGTTGCACCGTTTATCTTGAAAAGTCGGAGAATCCGGCCCGCAAGACTCCCTACGACTTGATCGCTGTCGAAAAGGGGGACCTGCTGATCAATATGGATAGCCAGGCGCCCAACAAGGTGGCTGCCGAGTGGATCCGCGCCCACGGAGAGATTTTCCCGGGTATCACCTTGCTCCGGCCGGAATTTACTTATGGCAAGTCCCGTTTCGATTTTTATGTGGAGTTCAGCGGCCGAAAGATGTTCGTGGAGGTGAAGGGCTGCACCCTGGAATCCGGGGGCCACGCCAAGTTCCCCGACGCCCCTACGGAACGGGGGGTAAAGCACTTGATGGAGCTGGCGGATATTCTTCGCCATGGGCATCGTGCCGAAGATGGTACCCCTTACGAATGTGGCATCCTGTTCTTGATTCAGATGAAGGGTTGCCGCAAGTTTTCGCCTAACGTAGAGACGCACCCTCAATTTGGAATAGCCTTGAAGGCCGCCCGGGATGCCGGCGTCAAGATTTTTGTGTATGATTGTAAGGTAACGCCGGATACTCTCGTACATGACGCTCCTGTACCACTGGAAATCTAGGAGGTTCACCATGAATCCGTTTATGAAAATCGCCATCGACGAGGCCCGCGTGGGTATCGAGCATAAGCATGGCGGCCCTTTCGGGGCTGTTGTTGTCAAGGATGGCAAGGTGGTGGGTGCCGGTCACAATCAGGTGCTCAAGAATGCCGACCCTACTTGCCATGGCGAGATGATGGCCATTCGCGACGCCTGCAAGAACCTGGGGACTTTCGACCTGACGGGTTGCGAGATTTATACCACGGGGTACCCTTGCCCTATGTGCATGGGGGCCATTCAGTGGTCTAACATGACCAAGTGCTATTATGCCTGCAACCTGGAAGATACCGAAAAGATCGGGTTCCGCGACGACCAATTCTACAATAATCCCCTGAAGCCCGAGGAGTGCGACCGCGCCGAGGGGCTGGTGCTTTACGAGGAATATGTCAAGAGTACGGATGTCCGTTACTAGGCTAAATTGGGGGCTTTTGTAGGCGGGGCGGTTTGACACCGCCTTTTTTTTTGACTATTGTTTTTTGATGCAATGAAAAAGTATGTTTTCTGTTTGGTTTTGTTGAGTTTCTGCCTTTCTGCGTTTGCAGAGAAGGTGGTGCGCGTGGGGTGTTTCGACTCCCGTTTTTGCCACAGGGATGAATTCGGGCGACTTTCCGGCTATGCGTATGAATTCCAGCGGGATATCGCCACTTACACGGGCTGGCGTTATGAGTATGTAGAGGATAGCTGGCCCAACTTGTTCCAGATGCTCAAGGAGGGCAAGATTGACCTTCTGTCGGATGTGTCCTTTACGGAGGATCGCACCCGCAGCATTCTTTTTTCGTCTTATGCCATGGGTGTAGAAAAGTACCTGCTTTATGCACCCCTGGCGGCGGGGGCCTCCTTTGCCGATGTAAGGAATCTTGAGGGCAAGATTGTGGGGGTCAACAAGGGGAGCGTGCAGGTCGGGATTTTCAAGAAGTGGGAATCCCAGATGGGAATCAAGGCAAAGATTGTGGAACTGGTCGATGACGAGTCGGTGCAGGCGGCCATGCTCAATAGCGGCAAGCTGGATGCCATTGTCAGTGGCGATGCCTATGAGACGGTTGAGCAGATGGTACCTCAGACGGAAATTGGTTCATCTGATATTTTCTTTGGCGTCAACAAGAAACGCCCTGACCTTTTAGAAGAACTGAACCGTGCCATGGCGGCGGTGTTCAGGACCAACGGCTATTACACCCAGGATCTTTACAAGAAGTATGTTGACAATCTCAGGAACAACAAGTTCCTGGACGCAAACGAGCTGGAATGGCTCAAGAAGCGTAGGACCATCAAGGTGGGCTACCGCGACAACTACATGGCCTTTTGCGCCAAGGATGAAAAGACGGGGGAGCTTAAGGGGGCGCTCAGCGATTATCTGAAGATGATGTCTTCGGTGTTCAAGAATGCCTCTATAAAGTTCGAACCGGTGGCTTTTGTTTCGACCCAGGCTTCGCTGGATGCCTTGAAGCGCGGCGACGTGGATTGCGTGTTCCCCATCAACCTGGATCCGTACGATTCCGAAAAGGCGGGGGTCCTTTCTACGAAGTCTTTTGCCGGTACCGACATGTATGCGATTGTCCACAAGGATAACTACAAGAATTTCTCTGTGGTGAACGAGAATGTGGTGGCGGTCAACAAGGATAATCCCAATTACGAAAGTTTCTTGCAGGTACACTTCCCCAAGTGGAAGCCGGTCATTGTGGCGACTACTGACGATGCCTTGAGGTATGTTTCCCAGAAGAAGGCCACGACGCTTCTGGTCAGCAACTTCCGCATCAAGCATTTTGAGCGCAAGCTGGACGAACTCAACTTGTTCGGGATCGCCACCAGCCATATCATGAAGCTTTCTTTTGCGGTTAGGAACGACGACCTGATCCTCTACTCTATTTTGAACCGCTGCATTTCGCTGATTCCCAGGGAAGAACTGGATGCGGCCCTTACCAGCAGCGCCCTGCAGGATTACAATACTTCGTTCCTCGACGTGATCAAGCAGAACTATCTGACTTTCATGATTGTGGGTGGTTCTGTTCTGTTTGTGATCGTGGTTCTTTTGGTTCGTACTTTCAGGTCTGAGATGAAGTACAAGAAGGCTAACCGTCAGCTGGAAAGTAGTTATGACCATCTGAAGATTGCGTTGGCCGCAGCCCAGGAAGCAAGCCGCGCGAAGACCACCTTCTTGAACAGCATGAGCCATGATATCCGTACGCCCATGAACGGCATTATCGGTATGACGGCCATTGCGACGGCCCACCTGGATGACCCTGAAAAGCTGAAGGATTGCCTCAAGAAGATTTCGGGGGCCAGCGACCACCTGCTTTCGCTGATCAACGACGTGCTGGATGTTTCTCGAATCGAGTCGGGCAGAACCACCTTGAACAGGGAAGAATTCGCCATCGACAAGATGTTCATCGACATTACCAATATGGCCCAGTCCCTGGCTAGCCAGAAGCGTCACAACTTCGTGGTGGACTACAGCGGCCTGCGGAACATGAATGCCGTGGGCGATCCCCTTCGCCTGCGCCAGGTGATTCTGAATATTCTTTCTAATGCAATCAAGTATACACCCGAGGGCGGAACCATCAAGGCCACGCTTTCGGAACTCCCGTCTTCGACGATCGGCTTTGCAGATTACTTGTTTGTCTGTGAAGACAACGGCCTGGGCATGGATCCGAAGTATCTGGAAAAGATTTTCGAACCTTTCTCCCGCGACGAGCTCGACGAAAACAAGAGGGCTATCCAGGGGACCGGCCTGGGGATGTCTATTGCCCGAAGCCTCGCCCGCATGATGGATGGCGATATCAGGGTCGATAGCGTTCTGGGCAAGGGCTCCAGGATTGAAGTTCCCTTCAAGCTGATGGTCGGAAAGGAACAGTCTACCGGCTCTGTCGACGACGTTTCGCTGGATCAGCTCCTGCAGAAGGATTTCTCGGACAAGCGAATTCTTATTGTAGAAGACAACGAACTGAACATGGAAATCGCCAAGGAATTCTTTGCGACAACGAAGATCAACTTCGAGACCGCCTGGAACGGCAAGGAAGCCTTCTCGATGTACGAGGAGCACGACGCGGGATATTACGACATGATCTTCATGGATATCCAGATGCCTATGATGGATGGACATCAGGCCACACGCGCTATCCGTAGTTCCGGAAAGTCTGATGCGACTACGATTCCTATTGTGGCCATGAGTGCCAATGCCTTTACCGAAGATATGGAAACTTCCAAGCGTTCGGGCATGAACGACCATATTGCAAAACCCATCAACGTGTCCAGGTTGGTGATGCTGATGGAAAAGTACCTACGATAAAACCCCGATTTTCTCGGGGCTTTAGGTTTAAGCTTTTTAGGGCTGCGGCTCTAGGGGTTGTTGCTCTAGGGGTTGTTGCGGAAATCTTCGATGAGGCAACAGCTGATGCTTACGTCTGTCTCGTAAGGGGGGATGTCTTCTCTCTTGACCCACATGGCTTCTGAAAGTTCTTCGGCCTGCATGTGGATGGTATCGTCGCCATCTAGTTCTGCGGTCCAGCCGGCGATCAGCGAATCGCTGAAGGGCCAGGGCTGACTTCCAAAGTACTTCAGGTTCTTGATTTTGACGCCGGCCTCTTCCATGACTTCGCGGTGGGCGGCCTGTTCCAGGGATTCGCCAATTTCTACAAAGCCAGAGATCAGGAACAGTCTGGGGTTGGGATTGTCGATGTTGTGGGCCATCAACAGCTTGTCGCCGTTACGGACCGCAACGATAACCACCGGCGAGATTCGCGGGTAAACCGTGTTGCCGCACTTGGGGCAGATAATGCTGCGTTCCCTGTCGCCGCGGATGGTGACGTTGCCGCACTTGCCGCAGAACTTGTTCAGGGATTCCCAGTGGGCGATGTGGGCTGCCGTGGCGCCACCCATGCGTTCCAGGGGGCTCATGGTTCTAAAGCTGCGGTTGCCCATGAACTCGAAGCCTTCGGGGGCTTCGTAGTCTTCGGCCACCTGCTGCGTAAAGTAGGCGCGGCCGTCGATGTTCAGCAGGTAATGTCCCTCGAAATCGGGAATCTCGCTGACGGTGGGAATGGCGTAGCCCGAGGCGGTCTTTTTCAGAAGGCTCTTGCTTCCGTTATAAAGTATGCAGTAATCGTCTGCTTTCGGATCCTGGATCTTAAACTGGTTGTCGAGAACGTGGGGGGCGATTTCGTGGATCATTCTAGTATTTACCGATAATCTGATTGCGTCCGTTAGACTTTGCCGTGTAGAGTCGTTCGTCTACGACGGTCAGTATCTTGTCGTAGTTGGAAAAGTTCGGGTTATAGCAGTCGATAAAGCCGCCGCTGATATTGATGCTTACGTTGGGCTGGTCTTCGAACTTTATGGCCGATACCCTCTTGCGGAAATCTTCGGCCTTGGCCAGGGCGCTGGTGTAGTTGTCTTCGCAAATCAGCAAGATGAATTCTTCGCCGCCGTAGCGCACTGCCATTTCGCCTTCTCTGTTGCAAATGTTCTTGGCCAGCTGGCCGATGCTTTCGAGAACCTGGTCGCCGAACAGGTGGCCGTAAGTGTCGTTGATCTGCTTGAAGTAATCGATGTCGAACATGAGCAGATAATATCCGGCAGGGCTAGAGAGCACCTGGTTGCGGATGCGCTCGATAAAGATGCGTCGGTTGTAAAGCCCGGTAAGGGGGTCGTGGGTCGAAAGGTAATCCAGCTTGGCGATGACTTCGTCTTTCTTCTGGCGTTCCAGGTGGTATGCCTTCAGCAGGTAAGACACCGTGGTAAAAATCAGCAGGGCCATGAAAACGAAGGAGACCACCTGATCCAGGATGGTGTCGAAGGGTTCCAGGGGCGGCGAAAGTTCAGGATTGTACCAGTCGTAGAACAGTATGGACGTGTAGAGAATCAGGGAATAAATGGCCATGATTACACGGGTCCTGAAATTTGAAATCAGCGACGTGATCAGCAGACTGGTAATACAGTAAAAGGGCATGCCGCTGTTCAGGCCGCCGCAGATAAAGAACATGGGCGGCAGAATCAGGGTGTTCAGGGCGAAGCACATGGCTGAATAGCAGGCCTGGTGTTTCTTGGTCATCTGGGCCACGATGGCCAGGATCACGAAGTAGAAGGTGATGAAGGCTGTGTAGATGGCGGCGACTTTACCCAGGTCTTCCATGGCCGTAAAGATGGCTGAAGCGATGGAGGCCATAAAACAAAAAAACAGCACGCCCCAGAAGGTCACGCTTTCGAATGTCTCGTGGATAAAAGTCTTTTTGATGAACTGAAGCATCTACCCAAATATAAAAGTTTGGGCCCCGAAAAAAAAGAAAGCCTCGTCACAAGACGGGGCTTCTTATAGTCTAACGTGGAACTATTTAACGGTTCACTATTCCAGGTAGGTGTAGCCGTAAAGGCCGGAACGGTAGATGTTCAGGAATTCCTTGCCTTCCTTCACAGAGATCTTGCCTTCCTTCACGGAACCGGTCACCCAGTTTTCCATGGTCTTCACCAGGGCCTTGTCGCTGAAGTTCACGTAGTCCAGCACATCTTCAACAGATTCGCCGTCGATGATCTTGTCGATCTCGTAGCCGCCCTTGTTGTCGCAGACAATGTGGACGGCGTTGGTGTCGCCGAAGAGGTTGTGCATGTCGCCGAGAATTTCCTGGTAGGCACCGACGAGGTAAACGGCGATGTAATAGGGATCGTCCTTCTTCAGCTTATGCAGGGGAAGAGTGCGGGCCACGTCACCACCGCGAACGAACATGCCGATCTTACCATCAGAGTCGCAAGTCACGTCCTGGATGGTGGTTTCGACAGTAGGTTCTTCGTTCAGGCGCTGGATGGGCATCACCGGGAAAATCTGGTCGATAGCCCAGCTGTCGGGCAGGCTCTGGAACAAGCTGAAGTTGCCGAAGTATTTTTCGGCCAGCAGGCGGGGGAGTTCTGCCAGTTCGTACGGAGCATGGCGCAGTTCGCTTGCGATCTGGTTCACTTCGCGGGCGATGCTCCAGAACAGTCGTTCGCTCATGGCGCGGGTAGGCAAGTCGTAGTCGCCCACCTTGAAGCCGTTCAGAACGTCATCGTTCAGCTGCATGGCGTCGTGCCAGCTTTCCAGCAGGTTCTTGGGAGTAAGACCCTTATAGATGCTGTACAGGTCCTTCAGTGCGTCGGGAGCGTCGTCACCGATTTCATGTTCTTCTTCGTTGAAGAAGGCCTGACCTGCAGTTTCCAGAATGTTGAACACCAGAATGGAGTGGTGTGCTGTAAGGGCGCGGCCAGATTCTGCAATCACGTTGGGGTGAGGCAGCTTTGCTTCCTGGCAGGCTTCGTACAGGGCGTACACCACGTCGTTGGCGTATTCCTGGATGGAGTAGTTCACGGAGCTGGCGTTGGAACTGCGAGTACCATCGTAGTCTACGCCGAGACCGCCACCAACGTCCACGAATTCAAGGCCCATACCCATCTTGCGAATCTGCACGTAGAACTGGGAGACTTCGCGCAGGCCGCTCTTGATGTGGCGAATGTTGGTAATCTGGCTACCCAGATGGAAATGGATCAGCTTCAGGCAGTCTTCCATTCCTTCTTCCTTGATGTAGTCCAAGGCTTCCAGGAGTTCAGAACTGTTGAGACCAAACTTGCTGTGGTAACCACCGGATTCTTCCCACTTGCCGCTGCCGGAGCTTGCCAGCTTGATGCGGACACCGATGTTGGGGCGGATGCCGATGCGACGGGACAGTTCCACCACCAGGTGGAGCTCGTTCATCTTTTCGACCACGATAAAGATCTTCTTGCCCATCTTCTGCGCAAGGAGAGCCAGTTCGATAAAGTCTTCGTCCTTGTAACCGTTACAGATAATCAGTGCGTCCGGATTATCCATGTTGGCAAGCACGGCGTGGAGTTCTGGCTTGGAACCTGCTTCAAGACCGATGTTGTACTTCTTGCCATGACGAACAACTTCTTCCAGCACGGCGCGCTGCTGGTTCACCTTGATGGGGAACATGCCGTAGTAGGTGCCTTCGAAGCCGTATTCCTTGCGGGCGTTGTTGAAGCATTCGTTCAGCTTTTCGATACGGCTGTCCAGAATGTCGGGGAAACGCAGGAGCATGGGAGTGGAAACGTCGCGGATAGACAGTTCCTGCACCAGCTCGTAAAGGTCAATTTCGCAGCCCTTGTCCTTCATGGGAGAAACAGTTGCGTGGCCCTTGTCGTTGATGTCAAAATAGTTGACGCCCCAACCGCGAACGTTGTACAAATCGCGTGAGTCGTCGATACGCCATTTCTTCATGAGAGATCCTTCGGATCAGTGGTTAGTAAACAGTGGTTAGTAAACAGTAACGCAGAAAAGTACATGTCCTGCATCCCTAATCACTAACCACTAACCACTAATCACTTCCTAGTCGACGAGGGTCGGGTTAAAGTCTTCCTGCCAGGGGAGGCCGTACTTGTTCAGTGCGTCCATGTACGGATCCGGATCGAATTCTTCAACAGTATGAACACCCGGGGTAGTCCACTTGCCGGTGAGCATCATCAATGCACCGCACATAGCTGGAACGCCAGTGGTGTAGGCGATAGCCTGGCTGCCCAGTTCCTTGTAGCATTCCTGGTGGTCGCAGACGTTGAACAGGTAGTAAGTCTTGGGCTTGCCGTCCTTGGTGCCCTTGAAGATACAGCCGATGTTGGTCTTGCCCACAGTGCGGGGGCCAAGGCTTGCCGGATCCGGAAGGAGAGCCTTCAGGAACTGGATAGGAACGATTTCCTGGCCGTTGAACATAATGGGATCGGTGCGGAGCATGCCCACGTCTTCGAGACAGCGCATGTGGTCCAGATAGCTCTGGCCGAAAGTCATGAAGAAGCGGATGCGCTTCACGCCCGGTATGTTCTTGGCGAGGGATTCAATTTCTTCGTGGTGCAAAAGGTACATGTCCTTCTGGCCCACTTCCTTAAAGTTGTATTCGCGCTTGATGCTCATGGCCGGGATTTCAACCCAGTGGCCCTTGCCGTTTTCGTCGGTATCCCAGTAGGAACCCGGAGCGGAAACTTCGCGCAGGTTGATTTCGGGGTTGAAGTTGGTGGCGAACTTGTAGCCGTGATCACCGCCGTTGCAATCCAGGATATCGATTTCTTCGATAGTGTCGAACTGGTGCTTCAGGGCGTAGGCGCAGTAAGCCTGGGTAACACCCGGGTCAAAGCCAGAACCGAGAAGTGCGGTAAGGCCCTTTTCTTCAAACTTCTTGGCGTATGCCCACTGCCAGCTGTAATCGAAGTAGGCGCTAAAGCCTGCTTCCTTGCAGCGCTTGTCGTAAACCTTGCGCCATTCCGGATCGTCGATGTTTTCCGGTTCGTAGTTGGCGGTATCCATGTAGTTCACGCCGCATTCAAGACATGCGTCCATGATGGCAAGATCCTGGTAGGGGAGTGCGATGTTCATCACCAGATCAGGCTTGTATTCCTTGATCAGCTTAACCACGTTCTCGGCCTTGTCGGCGTCAACGGCAGCGGTGGTAATCACCGTCTTGGAGTTCGGACGAATCTGTTCGGCCAGCTTTTCGCAGTTTTCGCGATGGCGGCTTGCAATGCAGATTTCAGAGAAAACTTCGCTGACGGTGCAGCACTTCTTGATAGCGACGGTGGCAACGGCGCCACAACCGATAATCAGAGCTCTTGCCATTTTTTTGTTTTTCCTTTTTGAAAAAATGAACGTGCAGGGGCGGCGACCCCTGAAGAAAAATAAGTGCTAGTAAATATAGAAAGCGGGGGGTGGACGCATAGAAAAGGAAGTAAAGATGGGGTAAAAATTGCCTGAATTTAGGAGATGAAATTACTGGTTTTAAAATTGGCTTATTTTTTAGGCCAATATTGCTTAAAATTGGCTTGTTTTTTGAGCCAATTTTGCAACGCAATTGAAAATTATGTATATTGCAAGCTATGAAGAATGCAATTGCCGAAATCATGCGTGAATTTTACGAGGAAGGCCTTCCCGAAATAAATCACCCTCGTGTTGTTGAATACTACGAAAAAGCGCGAAACGCGACCTCCATTATCGGCATGCGTCGTGTGGGCAAGACCTATGTGGCGTTTCATCGAATACAGGAATTGCTTGGCGATGGTATTCCATTAGAACGGATTGTTTATATCAACTTTGACGATGAGCGCTTGCGAGGTGTTTCGGCAAACGACTTGAAGCTCATTGGGGAAATTCATGCAGCCATGTACCCCGAGGCCGCAAAGGAAAAATGTTGGTATTTTCTGGATGAACTCCAGGATGTTGAAGGCTGGGAATTGTTTGCCCGTCGGTTGGTAGATTCCAATCGCGTTCAGCTTTGCCTGACTGGATCTTCTGCGAAACTTCTTTCATCAGAAGTTGCCACGCAGTTGCGAGGCCGTTCTCTCGATGTTGAGATTTTCCCGCTTTCTTTTTCGGAATTTCTGACTTTTAATGGTCTTGTAAAGACTGTACCGCAGGCACCGTTTTCTCCGAGAACGGCGGGCTTGCTGCGAAACGCCATGATCCGTTATCTTGAAGAAGGCGGCTTCCCCGATATTCAAGGCGAAAATTTGCGAATCCGCAACAAACTGCTTCAGGAATATGTGAATGCCGTAGTTTATCGCGATGTGATTGAACGCCATGAAATTTCAAGCACTCAGGCTTTGCGCTATACTTTGGATTACATCATCCACAACTACGCCCGCAAAATTTCTACACGAGCCATCTCCGGTGCGCTCCGTGCCGTAGGTGCTTCCGACAATCGCGAACGCATTTCCGAATACCTGCAATATTTTGTCAATGCATACTTGATTTATCCGGTTTCCATAAGGACTGATTCTCTGGCTGTTCGCCGCACGAATCCAGACAAGTTCTACATCGTCGATACCGGACTCATTCGCGCCATGACCCCAAAGAATGATGCGGAACGAGGCTGGCTGCTTGAAAACCTGGTGTTTATGCACCTGCGTCGCGGCAACAATAAAATCGAGTATTACATCAACAAATCTGGCGGCGAAGTTGACTTTTTGGTGACTGACCAAAATTCAAAATCACGGCAGCTAATCCAAGTCGCCTGGAACATGGAAAAATCCGAAACATCGGATCGCGAACTGTCGGCCTTGTGCCTTGCCCGCGATGAAATAAAAGTCAAGGACTGCCTAATCGTCACCTGGGATTCCGAAACCGTTCTGGATGACGGAATTAAAGTCGTTCCCGTTTGGAAGTGGTGCTTGGGGTAAGGCTTTGATAAATGATTCCTGGCCCTTGCTTTGTTAAAACAGTTTGTTTAAATTTATGTCATTCTCATCCGGCTTACGAGCCGGTCGTATAATTCTCTGCTTGCTGTTCGCGGCACAGTTTCTTAAACTGCACAAAGCCGCAGGGTACCTGGATAAGCGCTATCTGGACACGTAACGTAGGGCACCAAAAGGAATCCTTAAAACTTTACATGTTTCTGGCCTTGCCTCATTGGGCAAAGCCTCCTTTTACTACACAAAATTTAACGCGCCCTTTAGGACGCAGAGGAAATAATGAACATTTCATTGTTGCATGATCCCTTTTGTAGGGATGTTTTATCTGATGTCTCCACATTTCTTGAATTTGTGGAATACTTGACTTCTCGTGATGAAGATTTGAAGTCTGTTGTGGATTTACTGGATAAAAATTCATTTTTAGGAATTTCCGATGATTTGGTTTTTCTTGCCGAGGTGAAGAAGGAATTTCTTCCTAAAGAAAATGAGTCGAGGCGGCTCAGTGTAGGGTTTCTGCTAGAACATAAATCTTGCCGTGATGACAAGGCTATAGAACAAATTCTTAGGTACCAACATCATCTGATGGAAGAAAATCGGACGATAGGTGTTGATAAAGACCTTCCCTTGGTTGCGATGATTGTGTATAACGGTGTGGAATCGTGGAATCCTCTTGAGGAAATGTATTCAATCTATCCTAAGATTATGCATGACTATTTGCTTCCATTCAAGTGTGTCTTTTTGGATGTTTCGACTGTTCCCGATGACAAGTGCCTGAATGAATTTACCCCTCGGCTGGGCGCGTTTATTGGAGCTCTGAAATACGCCCGTAATCCGGAGGACCATGGCGAGTTCCTGGCGCAGTTGGTAAAAAAGGTTAAAACGTCATTGACTGGAAACGAGGCCCTTGACTTGCTTACATCCATGGACGTTTATTTGCGCTATTGGATTTCAGAAAACTTCAAGGATGTTTTCAGCAGGTATTTTGAGAGACCGCCATACAAGACGATTCATGACGCAGAAGTCGAAGAAGCCGTTGACAAACAAGCTGTCCAGACGGCACTCAAGATGCTGTCTGAAAATGAGCCGATGGATAAAATCGCTCGCTATTCAGGCTTGTCCGAAGAACGAATCCGCTCGTTGCAGTGATATGTTTAAACGAAATACGGAAAGTTTGAGAATTTTCCGTATTTTGTTGAAATCGTGAACTGAAAGAAGTTATATTTAAGGCATGCCTAACAAGATGAATATATCCGATTTACAGCTAGTCTATTCAAGTGGTGAACTCCAAAAGCAAGGCCATTCATATTATCAGATAGCGAAAATGGTGGAGTGTGGGGCACTCATGCG
Source organism: Fibrobacter sp. UWH9 (assembly GCF_900129715.1). Classification (NCBI taxonomy): domain Bacteria; kingdom Pseudomonadati; phylum Fibrobacterota; class Fibrobacteria; order Fibrobacterales; family Fibrobacteraceae; genus Fibrobacter; species Fibrobacter sp. UWH9. Next base: position 25,405 of record NZ_FQWP01000015.1, read on the forward strand.
TCTCAGTAAATCGTATTACGAAAACGCAAACTTTTCTGGTGACCTGAATGACTTTTACTATGTCCGAGCCTATGCGACTCAGGGCGTGGTTTGCCTTATGAGTGCAGCCGTTTATTACAATTTAACAACCTTCCGCCCCGAAGCCATCGATGTTGCTGTTCCGCCCAAGGCAAAACTTTCTACACAGCCCGAAAACCTAAAGATTAACCTGCACTACTTTTCTGGCGAACGTCTATCTCTTGGTGTCAAAACAATCCGCCAAAACAAAAACCCCTTCAAAATTTACGATATCGAAAAAACTGTCGTTGACATTGTCTCGAACCGAAATAAAGTCGGAATCGAAGAAACCAAGGAAATCCTGGTCAATTATCTCGCAAGGCAAGAAAAAAATCTTAACAATCTCTATCGCTATGCCGAAAAACTTTCATGCCTGAAAATTCTGAAAACATATCTAGAGGTACTAGTGTGAATGTACAATCAATCAAGGATAAGCTCAAGAATGTTGCGAAGGCTAATTCCAGGCTGTATCAAGAATTGCTAACAGTCTTTGCACTTGAACGCTCCCTGTACAGAATTGGAAAATCAAAATATAGGGAAAACTTCACTCTAAAAGGTGGAATTTTTCTGTACGCTCTTTACGACAAGGAATATCCTCGTTCTACCTCCGATATAGACCTTCGCGCTGACAAAATCAGCGGAACTCAGGAATCGCTGCTGTCAATTTTTAGTGAAATTTTTGCTATTGAATGTGACGACGGGATAACATTTGATTTGGCTTCGCTTAAATCTTGTGAGATAACGAAGCAAGACGAATATCAAGGCGTGAATGTTAGTGTTACAGCCTTGCTTGGAAACACAAAGTTACCGGTGTCAATTGATATTGGCTTTGGTGATGTTATTATTCCGTCTAAAAAAGAAATGTCGTTCCCGGTATTACTTGATATGGAGTGTCCTCGGATTTATGGTTATTCCATTGAATCGGTGTTAGCCGAAAAATTTGAAGCGATTGTTTCGCTGGGTTACGTCAATACTCGATTCAAAGATTTCTACGATATGTATGTCATTTTGCAGAGCGAAAATATTGACGCAAAACTTTTGCAAGAGGCGATTGTACAGACGTTTCAAAATCGAAAAACAACTTTTGACGACATTGTTGTTTTTGAAGACTCGTTTGCAACAGACATAGAGCGCGTAAAAAGATGGAATGCGTTTGTGAAAAAGAAAAACGCTTTGATGCAGGTGACTTTTGACAAGGTTGTTGGACGAATTAAAACGTACTTCAAACCTATTGTAGAAAGACTGCGATAATTAGAATAATGCAGAAAATAAAAGAGGGCGACACCACGAAAGTGCCACCCTAAATGTTTTCACAACGGAATAATCCTTATTGTGAATTGCTTTCAGATTTAGCTTCAATATACCTATTGTTGTGCTTGTTGTCAATACCCAAAAAAAAGAAAAATTTTTTATAGTGTCGTTTTTTGACATTGAATGGAGTCTATTTTTATAAGTTTAACTATACTGAAAACTGGCTTTTTCTGCGAAAAAACAAAGATTTTTGATTACTTTGGATGAAAAATAAGTTATGTTTAAAATGAAAAAATTAAGAGGTTTGTAACGATGAAAAAGATTCTTGGACTAGATCTGGGTACTAATTCTATTGGCTGGGCTGTTGTAAATGAAGCTGAAAATGCTCAAGAAAAGTCATCCATCGTCAAATTGGGTGTTCGTGTAATTAATTACGACAATTTTGTTAGTGGAGAAACTGGAAAGGAAGTTAAGGGAAACCCGGCAGATTTCTTTATTGCTGGAAAAAGCGTAACTCCAAATGCTGCACGAACACAATCTCGCTCAATGAGACGCAATTTGCAAAGAAGAAAACTTAGAAGAAATAAATTAGTTAAGATTCTCAAAGAAAATCATTTTATTTCAGACGAATCTATTCTTTGTGAAAACGGCAATAACACAACTTTTGAAACCTACCGCTTACGGGCTAAAGCAGTAACAGAAGAAGTTGGCCTTGAAGATCTTGCCAGAATTTTCTTAATGATTAGCAAAAAACGTGGGTACAAGAGTTCTCGAAAGGCTAATTCCTCTGAAGATGGGCAGTTAATTGATGGTATGAAGATTGCTGAGGAAATGATCGAGCGTCATTTGACTCCAGCACAATATCTGCTTGAAATGATAAACAATGGGAAAAGGGAAAATCCTGATTTTTATCAATCCGATTTGCAGAATGAATTTGATTTAATATGGAACAAACAAAAAGGGTTTTATCCAGAAATCCTTTCTGATGAACTGAAAAATGCTCTCGTTGGAAAAAATAAAACGCAAAGCTGGGGTGTTTGCAAGGAACCTTTTGGTATTGTTGGCATTAAGAGGCTGACTAAAGGTTTTGAACAGAAAAAAGAAAACCTTCAATGGAGAGTTGAGGCATTAAGCCAAAAAATCGGATTAGAAGAATTGGCAATTGTTCTTCAGGAAATTAATGGAGATATATCCAGTTCGAGTGGCTATCTTGGAAAGATTAGTGACCGAAGTAAAGAACTGTATTTTAATAAGATTACTGTAGGTCAGTATCTTATGGAACAATTGGATCGAAATCCAAATTATAGTTTAAAAAATCAAGTTTTCTACAGACAAGATTATTTAGATGAATTTAATGCTATTTGGAATAAACAGAAAGAATTCCACCCAGAGCTGTCTGATGATTTGAAAAAAGAAATCGGACAAAGGACAATTTTCTTTCAGCGCCCTTTAAAATCTCAAAAGGGTCTTGTCGGTATTTGCGAACTTGAAGGTGAGTTAAAAGAAATAGAAGTTGACGGACAAAAGAAGATAAAGAAAATAGGACCTAAAGTATGTCCGAAATCATCTCCATTGTTCCAGGAATTTAAAATTTGGCAAAAAGTGAATGACTTCGAAGTGAATGGCGAACCGATCCCTCTTGAAGAAAAGCAAATCATTGCAAGAGAGTTGAGTGTTCGTGGAAAAATGTCTAGCAAGGACATTCTTAAGGAATTGTACGAAAATTATAGAGACTTGTTTTCCAATTTTGATGAACTAGATGGTAATACAACGCAAGTAAAGTTGTATGAAGCATATGCCAAGATAATTGAAAATTCCGGTCATGACACTTTTGACTTCAAAAAAATGTCTGCAGAAGAATCAACTAGTATTGTTGAAGAAATTTTTAACGCACTTCATTTCAATACTGAAATATTACATTTTGATTCTAGTCTGCCGACTCCAAAATTTGAGCAGCAAGCTTCTTTTAAATTATGGCATTTGCTGTACTCTTTTGAAGGAGATGGTTCTAAAACCGGCAACGAAAAACTAGTACAGAAATTGCAACAGGAATTTTCATTTGATGAAGATAGCGCTAAAATTTTAGCATCCGTGACATTCAAAGAAGATTACGGATCTCTTTCATCAAAGGCGATGAAAAAAATTTTGCCGTATCTGAAGCAAGGATATTGTTATAGTGACGCGTGTGAAAAGGCTGGCTATAAACATTCGGCAAGATCCCTGACAAAGGAAGAACTTGAGAAAAAAACTTACAAGGAGCGTTTGCAAGAACTACCCAAGAATAGTTTGCGCAATCCTGTTGTTGAAAAGATTTTGAATCAGATGGTCCATGTTGTCAATGGTGTTATCGATACGTACGGCAAGCCAACAGAAATAAGAATTGAATTGGCTAGAGAGTTGAAAAATAGCGCGAAAAAACGAGAAAATCTCTCTAAAATTAACGCTGATTCTCAGAAACTTAATGAAAAATATCGAGAGATTCTTCAAAAGAATTTTGGAATTGCTCATCCTAGTAGAAACGACTTGATTCGTTATAAATTGTATAGAGAACTCGAAACTAACGGCTTTCATACCCTTTATTCCAATACGTATATAAGTCAGGATAATCTTTTCACAAATAAATTTGACATAGAACACATTATACCACAGTCAAAGATTTTTGATGATTCTTTTGCTAACAAAACCCTTGAAAGTCGAGAAATAAATATTGAAAAAGGGAATAAAACCGCTCGTGATTTCGTTGTTGACAAATATGGCGAATCTGGTAATGATTGTTCTTTTGACCAATTTGAACAACGAGTTGACAAATTACATCGTGAAGGAGCAATAAGTAAGAATAAGCGTAAAAACCTTCTAAAAAAAGAATGTGAGCTAGAAAGCGGTTTTATTAATCGAGATTTGAAGGATACCCAGTATATTGCCAAAAAAGCAAGAGAAATGCTTGAGGATTTAGTACGTGATGTGGTCCCGACAACAGGTAAAATCACTGATAAGCTTAGGGAAGATTGGGAGCTTGTAAATGTTATGCAAGAACTCAATTGGGATAAATACGATAAACTTGATTTAACTGAATGGATTGAAAATAAGGAAGGCAAGAAAATTCGAAGAATTAAGGACTGGACAAAGCGTAATGACCATAGGCACCATGCAATGGATGCTTTGACAATTGCTTTTACCAAGCGTTCCTACATCCAGTTTTTAAATACATTGAATGCCCGTGGGAGAGACCCTGAAATTGATTCTATTGAAAAACAGGAAACTCATGGGCAAAGAATCTTTAATGCTCCATTTGAATTAAATGAGTTTAGGGCTCAGGCAAAGGAACACTTAGAAAATATTCTTGTTTCTATTAAGGCGAAGAACAAGGTTGTTACACCAAACATAAACAAGGCGAAGAATGGCGTTGTTACCGAGATTTCACTGCCTAATGGCGAGAAGAAAATGATAAAAGGCCAGCTTACAAAGACTCCTCGCAATTCATTGCACAACGATACGATATACGCAAAACGTTTGAAGGAAAATTTGAAGGAAGAAAAAGTCAACGCGTCCTTGACAATAGAGAAAATTAACTCTGTGATTAATGAAGAGTATAAAAATGCGTTGCTTAAGCGTCTTGCTGAAAATGGAAACGATTCAAAGAAGGCCTTTGGCGGCAAAAATGCTATTTCTAAAAATCCGATATTCTTGAATGCCGAAAAGTCTCGGTGCGTTCCTGAAATTGTCAGGACGAAATCATTCCACGAGATTTTTACCATTCGCAAGGAAGTTTCCCCTGATTTGAAATTGGATAAGGTTGTTGATGATCGAATTAGAATGATTCTTCAAGAACGTCTTACTGAGTTCAATAACGATGCTAAGGCTGCTTTTAGTAACCTTGATAAGAACCCGATTTGGCAAAATAAAGAAAAAGGAATCGCCATTAAGAGGGTCGCTATTTCCGGTCCATCAAATACAATGCCGTTACATAGTAAAAAGGATCATTTTGGAAAAAATATCCAAAATGAAAACGGCAACATAGCAAACGACTATGTGCAATTAGGTAATAACCATCATGTTGCCGTGTATAGGGATGAAAACGGCGAAGTACAGGACATTGTTGTTTCCGCTTATGAAGCAACGCAAAGAAATATTCAGAATAAGCCCGTTATTGATAAGGAATACAACAAGGATAAAGGCTGGACATTCCTGTTTAGTATGAAACAGAATGAATTCTTTGTCTTTGCAAATGAAGAAACCGGATTTGATCCGTCAAAGATTGATTTGATGGATGAAAAAAATAATGCTCTGATTAGCCCGAATTTGTTTAGGGTTCAAAAATTCTCTAAAGTAGGATATGGCAATAGTTTTGTTCGAGATTATATGTTTAGACATCATCTAGAATCAACGTTGGATGAAAATAAAATGCTAAGAGGGATGACTTATTTGCAGTTTAAATCCACCAGTTTCATGGACAAGATGGTGAAAGTTCGTGTGAATCATATTGGAAAAATTGTTTTTGTTGGAGAGTTTTAACTAGTGATCAAACGTACGCTATACTTTGGAAATCCAGCGTATTTGTCGCTGAAACTTGAACAACTGAGTGTCAAGCTGGTTTCTGAAGATAGTGTAAAGACGGTCCCTGTTGAAGACATTGGCGTAATTGTTTTGGATAATCCTCAAATTACGATGTCCAACGCCTTGATGGAAAAATTGGTTGAAAATAATTGCGCAGTAATTACCTGTAATAGCAAACACATGCCTTCGGGAATGCTACTAGCTTTGCAAAGTAATACGGTGCAGAATGAACGATATAGAGATCAACTAGATGCAAGTTTGCCTTTACAAAAACAACTGTGGCAACAAACCATTCAGCAAAAGATCCGCAATCAAGCGGTTGTTTTGTCATCTGTGATTGGAGACGATGCAAAATGCATGTTTGTATGGGCCGACTCCGTAAAAAGTGGCGATTCGGAAAATGTAGAGGCTAGGGCTGCTGCTTATTATTGGAAAAATGTATTTCCGCACATAGACTGTTTTACCCGGGAACGAGAAGGTGATGCTCCTAATTGCTTTTTGAACTATGGATATGCAATTCTGCGAGGTGTTGTTGCGAGAGCTTTGGTTGCTACCGGTCTTTTGCCAACATTAGGCATTCATCATCATAATCGTTACAATGCCTATTGTCTAGCTGATGATATAATGGAGCCGTATCGACCTTATGTGGATCAATTGGTTATTGAAATTGTAAAAGAATTTGATTCCAAAGAATTGACGAAAGAAATTAAGATAAAACTTCTTGAAATTCCTGTGTTGGATGTGCTTATAGATGGGAAAAGAAGTCCTTTAATGACGGCGGTTTCCGTGACAACAGCATCGCTATACAAATGCTTTGCTCGGGAGTCAAGAAAAATTCTTTACCCGGAGATGGAATGAATGTTCGATTCAGTGAGTATAGAGTTATGTGGATTCTTGTTTTCTTTGATTTGCCTACAGAGACTAAAGAGGAACGGCATCGCCATTCTGAATTTAGAAAGTCGTTGCTGAAAGATGGCTTTAACCGTTTTCAGCTGTCTATTTATACCCGCTGTTGCCCCACAGTGGAACATGCAAATATGCATATAAAAAGGGTAAAGAATTTTATACCACCCAAAGGAACAGTGAGCATTATGTGTGTCACGGATAAGCAATTTGGGAAAATTGTAATTTTCCATGGTCCAAAGGAACGTCCTGCACCTAAGGTTTCCCCACAGTTAGAGCTGTTTTAGAATCAAAAAACGAGCTTGAAAAAAGAAAAAATCGGCCATTAAGGTCGATTTTTTTCTTTAATACGAAAGAATGCTTAACTCCTTTTGTATCAATCAATTACAGTAAATCAGCTGTAATTGCCTAGTTAAAACTAGAAAAATCTGAAAGCAATTCACAACGTGCGGGGTCTGCTATAAATGCGCTTACGAGCTGTAATTGCCTAGTTAAAACTAGAAAAATCTGAAAGCAATTCACAACATGCCTTAAAGGCGAAATAACAGACCCTTGGCTGTAATTGCCTAGTTAAAACTAGAAAAATCTGAAAGCAATTCACAACTTTGGGTTAGACCGATGGCTAGCCCGTTAGGCTGTAATTGCCTAGTTAAAACTAGAAAAATCTGAAAGCAATTCACAACATAAGGATGTCAAGAAGGTTGTTCAAGCCTGCTGTAATTGCCTAGTTAAAACTAGAAAAATCTGAAAGCAATTCACAACCATAGCCTTGATGTATCGCCAATGCTACGGGCTGTAATTGCCTAGTTAAAACTAGAAAAATCTGAAAGCAATTCACAACACATAGACACGAAACCGGTCGCAGCGGCCCGCTGTAATTGCCTAGTTAAAACTAGAAAAATCTGAAAGCAATTCACAACTCAATCTTGCCACCATTTGTTCCAGGCGTTGCTGTAATTGCCTAGTTAAAACTAGAAAAATCTGAAAGCAATTCACAACCACTTAAAGGCGTATCAGAAAAGTGATAGCGCTGTAATTGCCTAGTTAAAACTAGAAAAATCTGAAAGCAATTCACAACGCTCGTCTGATTCGGATGGTGGGGGCACCTGCTGTAATTGCCTAGTTAAAACTAGAAAAATCTGAAAGCAATTCACAACATATCAATTTTACTATCTGGAATCATCTCAGCTGTAATTGCCTAGTTAAAACTAGAAAAATCTGAAAGCAATTCACAACCAGTACCAGCAATTATAGGTGGTGTAATGGGCTGTAATTGCCTAGTTAAAACTAGAAAAATCTGAAAGCAATTCACAACTACAAGACAAATATATTCCTTGCCCATAAGGCTGTAATTGCCTAGTTAAAACTAGAAAAATAATGTAAGCTATTTTCACAATGACATCCTTCGCCACTTGCGCAGCGGAGAACTATGTCAAGGAGAATATAATTAAAAAGCAAAAGAAAAAGGCTGGCAGCTCAAAGCAGCCAACCATAAAGTCGTTACTTATTCAAGATAATTGAACGCAATCCTCCCCGTCAATCCTAGCCATCCACAAATCCCGCCTCCGCCATGCATTTTTGTGCGAAGCAATTGGCTTCTTCTTCCTTTTCGGGGTGATGGTGGGTAATTTCGACATTTTGCAGACAGATTCCTTTTTTGCCGTGGTATAGAACGTGGGCGAGTTCGTGGAAGAACGTGTGCCACATGGCTTCGCGGCTCTTGAAACGGTCGTGAAGTTGAATTAAGGGGACGTCCTTGTACCAGCGGTACATTCCATGGACGGGTGCTGTCTTGAAGTTCTGTACAAAAAGAATGCGAATTCCGATTTTGCGGCAAAGCTCTGCAAGCCCGGTCATGCAATCGTCAACTACGTCGGCTTCGGGAGTGTTGTAGGTAATGTCCTTTGCGCTTTCGGGAAGGGCTTTGTTTGCCGCTGCAAAATCAATAATTTCGGGAAGATGCTGCTTTAGTTTCTTGCGAACAGCCTTGTGGTCTTGCGGTTCCATGGGGTCTTCGTCAGAAAGGATTTCTCCCCGGCGAATCCACATGGACATGGCGTAAGGGTCTTTCATCTCTGCCAGGGAGATCCTGAAGGCGACTTTTAGACGTGCGTCCTTGTAATAGCGGTCCCAGGCCTGTGGGGTTCCCACTGCAAAAAACTTCAGTAGTGTGTGGACCTCGTTGGCGGTGGTTTCGGTTTTGGACTTGCCCTCGGGAGCTTTTTCGATCCAGTTTCTCGCGCATGCTTCTGCCGGGAAAGATTTTTTCCAAAGGGGCTGGTTTCCGAGGCTTGCCTTGACTTTTTCGCGAATGAGGTATTCTTCGTAACTGACTTGTCGACGAAGCCAATAGCTGGAGGGTATGTTGGTCACCATTTCCAAGAGAAATGCGACTTCGGAGACGATGCGGACGTTCCCTTGTAAAATGTCGTTCACCGCCTTGGGCGTGTAGCCCATGCGAGCGGCCAGGTCGTTGGCGTCCATTCCCATTTCTTGAATTTTTTCTGCGAGATCGCGTCCTGGCGGGAAAATTACGGCAAGCTCGTCACAATGATATGCATTCATATAAAATCCTACTTATGGTAATCAACAATTTCCATGATTGAGACCGTTTGCTCTATAATTAAACCGACGATATTTCCTTCGTTGTTGATTAATGGTTTGAAAATAAGCCTATAAGGGTGGTCCAAATCGCAAGCTTGTTTAAGAGTTTCAAGTCTAGCCCAGTAAACGTTCGCTCGACGCTGGCCTAGTTTTTTTACCGCGAATGATTTGTCGCCGGCGCATGTTGCCAACTCTTTAGTGGCGTAGACGATTTGCATTTCATATCCTCATGTTCTCCTTTTTTGATTAACCTAAAATATAAATTAAAATTCTAGTTTAAGTGTTTGGTTTATTAAAAATTCTTTAATTGGGTGTGCTGTCCGCAATTTTCGTCTGCAAAAGAAGAACTTATTTACGTCACGGTTTCTTCTAGAACCATATTTTTTACTATATTACAACCGCTCTTGAAAAAGAGTGCGGAGCTTTAGCTCAGTTGGTTAGAGCAGCGGACTCATAACCCGCCGGTCCTCGGTTCAAGCCCGAGAGGCTCCACTAAAAAAGACAGGTCGTATGGCCTGTCTTTTTTTATGTAAAGGGAGGGGCTTTCCCCTCCCTCTAGACTCCTTTCCCTTTTGCTCGGGAAACAAACTTCTGCTTTACGTTTAAGAATTTGTTCTTTATGCCTTGGGCTGCAGTCCAAGTTCGCCAAGGATCAGCAGGTACTTGGAGATGGTTCTGCACCATTCGTAGTGGAATCCGCTGTAGGCGTTCACGACGCACTTGTCCCAGTCGGCGGTCTCGGTCTTGTAGACGTTCTCGGCGTCCTTGACGCAGCGCAGCATCTGGTGGGGTGCGTTGGCGTCGTCAACCAGGAAGGCGTTGGCTTCGCCTGCAGTCTCGAGGCTGTAGGTGGTCAGCATGGTAGAAACGCCTACGGTGCGTCCGGTCAGGGGGAGTGTTCCTGCGGCCATGGCTTTCAAGATGATCGAAGAAGAGGGTTCTCTCAGGTTGGCGGCGAACAGGACGTCGGAACCGGCCAGCGTGTCGCGGAGCCTTGTGGCGTCACCCATGAATTTATCCAAATCCAGCAGGTACATGACGTCGGGGTACTGCGTGGCGAATTCCTTGTAGTAGTTCCAGTCGGCGTTGTTCCTGGACGAAGTTCCGACGATAAGGAATACGTCGAGGTGTGCCACGTCCGAAAGGATGGTGGCCAAGGTCTCGGAAGTGTTGCCCGCTTCGGAATCCAGGTGGACGTAGATAACCATCTTGTCTTTAAAGACGATGCCCAACTGCTGCTGCAGGTTGGCCCTGGCTCTGCGCTTTGCTTCCTTGATGGGGAGGCAGTCCTGGTCGTTGAAATCCCATACCTGGTAGCTTACACCGAACTGCACGCCAATCAGCTTGTCGGCGTTGCGGTTCAGGAATCCGCTAAGACCGCCGGGCAGGTTGGTGTTCAGCATGGCGTCGCGGTAACCCGGCGAGGGGAACAATACCTTGGTGGCATACAGGATGCCGGCCTTCAACAGGCTCACCTTGCCCCAGAACTCGTAGCCGTCCATGTTGTAGTCTTCGCGGGGGAGACCGATCTTCTCGATTTCGCTGGAGGGTACGTGGAAGTCGTAGGTGATGTTATGGATGTTGAAGAAGAAGGGGATGTCGGCGGCGTAGCTGGTGTACAGAGTCCTTGCCAGGGTGCCGGCAAGGGCGCCGCCCCATTCGTGACCCATGATGGCCTGGCAGGCGAAGTTGGAGGCTTCGGCGTAGGCTAGCGCTGCGGAGGCCAAAAAGGCGAATCGCAGGTGGTTGTCGGTGTAGGGGCGCTCGTCGGGAGGGCCGTACACGTGGGGTCTGTCAAAAAATTCCTGGTTGTATATGTAGGTGTGGAGGGGGTCCTTTTCGGATACCCAGATCTCGTAGGGCTTGTTCTGAAGTTTTTCGGTTCCTGTAAAGATGCACTTGTAGGAATCTACATCGACCATCAGCTCCTTGTAGAACGGGGAGCAGGTCAAAACCTTGGCACCGGCACATGCGAATGCGTCTGTCATGCGGTTGACTGCGGTTGCCAGGGGGCTCGTGCGCCTCCAATTGCCTGCTTCCGGGCTTACGACAAGAATGTTCATGCCTAAGAGATTACTCCTAATAAAATTTTACTTATACCCAAAGGTTGGTATAAATTTATTTAATTATTTTTAAGAAGTATACGCCCAAATTCAAATTTTTGGTGCAAAAGCTTATAAAACACTTACAAAGCCCTATTGGCTGAAGGAAAACAAAATGAAGAAGATCTTTCTTGCCTCTCTGGCTGCTGCCGTCGCCTTTACGATGGTCGGTTGCAAGGGAACCAACGAAAAGCGTGGTGACGAACACCTTAAGGAAGGCCGTTATCGTAACGCCATCAACTCCTACCTGGAAGCAAAGAAGAAGGGTAGCGTGTCTGACGAATTCTACGATAACTTCACTCTCGCTCTGGTCCGTGCTGCAGAAATCGAAGCCAAGAAGGATCTTAACAGCGATTTGATCAGCGGCTACTTTGACAAGGCTGGCGTCAACATGCCCGAAGTCAAGAACGCCGAAGTTGTTGAAGAATACGTCACCAAGATGGCTACTGTCGGTAAGCAGCAGGCTACTCAGGACGGTGTGGACTTCAACACCATCATCAACGCTTTTGCACGTATCGATACCGCCCTGGTCTATGCAAAGTCCAAGGGTGTCGGCGAAGGTTCTGTAAAGACCCTCCGTAACGAAGCCGAAAACGCCGTCGTTGCCAAGGCTCTCCCCGAAATCAAGGATGAATCTGATCCGGTGGTTTCTGAATTCGGCCTGCTCCGCCTCGAATACGTCGCACCCGAAAATGCAGACGTCAAGGCAGCTCTTAACAAGAACCGCAAGACCACTCGTGGCTACTTCCTGATCTTCGGTGAAAACATCGCCGACGCTGCTGGCAAGCGCTTTGTTGACAAGTGGGGCTACGTCATGGCTCTGCCCACCATCAAGATGGCTCCGGGCTCTCTCAACGGCGAACTCCAGTTCTGGGCCTCTACCGGTAACAACACCGAACTGGATCCCGAAAAGATCAAGGTCGTTTCTACCGACGGTAAGGAAGCAATTGCTAAGGTCAGCGGTGGCTGGTGCGAAGCTGAAGTCCTCGTCGGCAAGAAGGGCGACGAAAAGATCGAAAAGAAGAAGCAGCCCATCAAGAAGGGCACTAAGGGTAAGTTGATGAACGAATTCCTGTGCTCCGTGAACGTCTCCTTCACCTATGCTAAGGACTTCGTTCCTGACTACGTCGAATACAAGGACGAATTCGGTATCGGCCGCAAGTACCTCGGTCAGTAATAGTCCAAGACTGATTTAGTCTGAAGCAGATTTAAAATCAACAGGAGCCTCGGTGAAAACCGGGGCTCTTTGCTTTTGTGGCGGGCATTTGCGTTCGCCTTGTTTGCGGGGCGCTTGATGGTTCGCCTTATTTTTGGCGGGGTTCTCGGATCTTTGCCAGGAGCCACAGCAGTAGGCATGCGGCAATGGGGGCGGCTATGTTCCATGGTTCGTGGTAACGGATGCTGCCGGGGGTGGCAAGCCAGATGTAGACCAGGACGATGTGTGCCGTAAAGACGTCTAGACTGTGGCGCCCGATGACGTTGGTAACCTTGAAGTCCAGTGCGCTGGGGAAGCGGCGGACAATCCAGCTGACCAGGGAGACGAACACCATGAAGTTGACGAATCGTAACGGCCCGATTGCGGCCTTGCTTATCCAGAACTTGGAGGGCTGCTGCAGGGGGATATATTCGTGCCTCCAGAGGAACAGGAAGACAAGGATAATGAATAATAGCGGGATAAGGCGGTCAAATTTTTTGAAGAATGTAGGGGTAAAGACCTGGGAACGTTTCCAGCAGGCGGCAATGGCCGCCCCCGTCACATAAAGGAACTGCCAGCAAAGCGGGTCGAAAAAGCCGTGGTTTATCCATCTGGGGAGCAGGCTGTTGAGGGTGTCCCGCAGGCCGTACTGCCCCGCAATCCAGAGGGCGACGCTTGCGCACCAGATGGCGAGAATGTTCCCTCGGATCATCTGGGGGAACAGCGCAGAACCGATTAGCAGAAAGACCACATAAAGGGGCAGGACGTCAAGGTAATCCGGCGTGTTCACCATGGGTATGGACCACAGGCTAACTAGCACCGGGTGTTCCGGGAAGTTGCTGAAGTATTCGCGGATCGGGGTCAGGATGGTGCAGGCGGCAATGGCGACCGCTGCCAGCGTAATGCTGTGGTACTTCCAGATCTTGAATGCGCGGGAGCGCATCCAGGTTTGCTTTGGATCCTTGGCAGACTTGCTGAAGGCTGCCAAGGCGCCTACAAAACCCGATAAGAAAAAAAAGCCTTCGGCTGCACTGAAGAAGCCGAAGCACTGATATAGGTAATGAGAAATGGGCTTTCCGAAGTGATCCAGGGTCATCTGCAGCAGCAGGATGCCACGGATTGAATCCAGAGCCTTGATTCGCATAGGGAGCGAAGCTAGCTGAACTTAGAAGTTTGCCTTGCCGCTGAAGCCCAGGGAGAACTTGGAATCTCCGAAGGGACCGCTCTTGGTGCCAAAGTTGTAGCCGTACCAGAATACCAGTTCGGTCTTCATGGTGGGATACAGGTAATGGTTCATGCCCAGGAAGTGGAAGCTGTCGCCGCTGGTTTCGGTGTCAGGGTCATGGAGTTCGTAGCTGAAGCCCATGGTGTACTTCTTGTGGAGGTTAAAGCTGGGTTCGATTGCGAAGAGCTTCTGGTCGTCGGTGGACAGCTGGGGAGCAGTTTCGTATTCGCTATTGGTAATGGCGTAGAAGTAGGTCATGGCCAGGTTGAATACGCCGTAGTTCATGCTGGGTTCCAGCAAGAAGGAGTGTACGCCCTTGCCCTTGTACGGGTGGAGACCCCAGACGGCGTAGATGCCGTAGTTGAACTTGTCGTAGCTCTTGGAGTAGTCCACTTCGGTGCCCAGGGAGTAGGTGTTGGGGCGGCCGATGTTTTCGCCGAATACCCAGTCAAGGCTGGGGGTAAGGATCAAGTGTTCGTCGGGGTGGTTCAGCATGGGGAATGCATAGGTGACGAACAAGTCCATGGTATGGTCGGTGTTGTCGGAGGCGCCGAAGTAGAATGCGCCGTGGCCGTACTTGTCGTTGCCGAATTCAGCACCGAAACCGCGGAGGCTTTCTTCGCGGATGATTACGGCGTAGCGGGAGGCATCGCGCCAGAAGTAGTAGTTGAATGCACCTGCGCTGTAGGTCATGTCGCCAAAGACCAGGCTTACGTCGTGGCTAACGTCCCAGCGGAGCTGTACGCCGTCGAATTCGAAGGAATTGTGGCGGCCTTCTTCGCCCATGGCGGTTGCGCGGGCCTTGCCGTGGCGGACTTCAGAGTCTTCTTCGGTGGCGCCGAGGGTGCTGTGGGTGGTTCCGCTAACGACGACAGACACGTTTTCATCGAGATTTGCCTTTACGGAAAGGTCAATATCCTGGTTGCCGGCGTTGACCGGGTCAAAATCCTCGTCAAAATAGCTGGCGTAGTCAAAATTCACGTCGCCGTGGACTTCGATGTCGGCGGCAGTTGCAAATGCGGCGGTCATTGCGACCATGGGCAAAATCATTTTGCGCATACAGTGATTCCAATACTGGGTGTTAAATTTTCACGCCTAAAGATAGCAATATCCAATGTCGTAGACCAACATAAAAACAATTTGAAATACAAATTATGGGGGGTATTTTTGTAAATTTTGATAACTATGATAAGAAAATGTTCCTTTAGACCCCAATTCCTGGTGGCTATTCTTTTGGTGTTGGCCCAGGTGACTTTTGCCCTGACTGCAAGTCAGGCCATGGAAAAATCCAAGGCCTGGTTCAAGTCCGGTAAGGCCTGGAGCCTGGATTTTAAACTGCAGGTGTTTTATGCGGATTCGCCGGATATCGCATCGCAGATGGGTAGCCTCAAGGTGGCCGAAGGCGATAAGTTTGTTCTTGATATCGCCGGCATCAAGTTCTATAGCGACGGTGTCGACATGTGGCAATACAATGTGGAGCAGAAGCAGGTCCTGATCAAGGCCGTGGAGGATCTTTCCAGTCAGCTGCACCCTTCCGAGCTTCTATTTAAATACCTGAACTGCAACGCCAAGGAAATGACCGAAGGCGATTTCGGTGGCCAGAAGTTGTGGGTACTGAAACTGGACCCTTCGAAGTATGCGGGGCAATTCACCCAGATGGAAGTTTGGCTGTCTCAAAAGGATTTTTCTCCGGTGCGCCTGTTTACCATGGACCCTTCTGAAAACGGTTCCTGGTATAACATAGTTAACCTGAAGGTCATGAAGAAAGTTTCCGACAGCGATTTTAGATACAAGGCCATTCCCGGTGTCGATGAAATCGATATGAGATAGCAGAAAAGGGACGTTATATTATGAAATGGACTGAAGGTATTTTAAGGTTAAAAGGCTTGGTGGCTGCAGGCCTGGTGCTTGCCGGTTCCGCCCTGGCCGCCGAAACTCTTTTCAGTAACTACACGCTGAATGTCAACGCTTCGGCCGAAACGGGTAAGCTGTGGGTGTTTTCCCGTGGCGATATTTATAGCGGTGTTACCCTTCTGACTTTGAATGTGGCTGGCGACGGAACGGTTCGCCTGGCTGAATCTTCTCAGGGGCAGATGGATGATTCCCTGACCGCAGTCCACGACAGCATTTTCTGGGACGATATGGCTGAACGTCGTCGCACCCCTTCTATTCTTGCTGGTAAGTTGGGCTATGTCCTCCCGATGGTGGGAATGAATGACGATGAATCCTACCTGCAGCCCAGGGGATTCTTCTCGGTTCGCGGTGTAGATGAAATTTACGGGACGCCCCTTGCGGTTCCCGAAAAGTTAGAGGATACCGATTCTTCGGCCATGTCTTATGCCTCCAGCGGATTTGCCTACGATTCTTCTGCCAAGGCGATGTGGATTGCCCGCGGTTCCGCCGGCCTCGCCCTTTACGATGTTTCTGGAAACAGCGCGAAGAAGAGTTTTTATGCCTTGAATCTCGAAACGAAAACTCTTGATTCTGCCAAGTCCAGCTATTCCTTTAACAGCAAGAAGAACCCCGACATTTTTGCGGTGGCTCTGCACCCCGAAACAGGTGACCTGTGGATGGCTACTTCCAAGGGGCTGTGGAAACGTTCTTCTGACGGATCTGTGAAGAAGGCCTCTTCTGCCCTGGATTCTTCCCGCGTGACGGGTGTCTGGATTGGCGGGGAACCTCTGCAGATTATCGCAGAAACTTCTTACAGAAAGAGCGGCTCCATTAAGGGTGGGCTGTGGCGCCTGAAAAAGGATGCCAAGGATTTTGCGAAGGTGGCCTTCTTGGATACGGCAGGAAAGACCGTAAAGAAGGAAGTGTATGATGAAGGCGATTATACCGTAAGCGGGATCGCATTCCTTGGAAAGACTGCTTTTATCGCTGTGGGTGCCTCTGCGACTTCTGTGAGCGGCTACTTCAAGCTGGATTCTGCTGGTGTCCGCGCCTGGGAACAGGATGATGACGGCAGGAACACCTGGCTTTACGGCTATGGAACCGGAGCCACGGACCGCGACGCCATTATCACTTCTATTTGTGCATTCCCCCTGACAAAGAACAGCACAGGCCTGGCTCTGTCCACCTACGGAAACGGCGTTTCTGTTTCGGCTGATTCCGGCAAGACCTGGAACACCATCTTGAATCGTGCCAAGCTGGGCGACAACCTGGGTTCTGTCCGCATGGTGCCCTCGGTGATTACCGCTGGCGATCAGGCCCTGGTGTCTTACAAGGTTAGCCAGGATTCCAAGATTACCATTGACGTGTTCAGCTACGACATGCGCAAGGTTCGCACTATCGTAAAGGATGCCCCCCGCAATGCCGACAATTCCCGCAGCACCAACCCCAAGGTGGATTTCTGGGATGGTTACGACAAGGCTGGGCGCCCCTGCACCATGGGTGTCTACTATGTACGCGTAAAGGACAACCACGATAACGTGGGCTGGGGCAAGGTCATGACTTTGGGAGGGCGCAAGTAATGAGAAGAGAAAACGCTTCGCTGCAGACGAGAGATGAAAGAATGCACTCTTGGTTGCTGGTCCTCTTGTTGTGTGTCTTTTGCGCAATGCCTGCTTTTGCGGGCAAGAAGGCTACACTTGGAAGTTTTGACGGTTTTGTAGAACGTATGGGTGCCGGTACCCGCGAACTGGGCCGTGGTAATACAGGTTCTGCCGATACGGCTTCTATGCCTGCGGCTTACTGGAATCCGGCCATCCTGGGTTTCCGTGAGAATTTCAATTACAACTTGAATGCCGAAAAGCGCGACCTGGATCGTGCCGGTGGTTCTCTGGGCCTCGAAACGAAAATCGGCAAGCGTATGGGTGTGGGTTTTGCCATGCTTTATCGCGGTGACCTGAACTTCGACGTGATTAACGAAGATGATGAAACCGTTGGAACCGCTTCGCCCTATTTTACCATGATGTACTTGGGTCTTGCCTACCGTGCCACCCGCCGAGATGCCTTCGGTCTTTCTCTTTCCATGAGCTATGACAACATGGGAATTTCTGAATATTTCGAAGGCGTTGAACTGGTGGATGATTACCGCAGCCCCATGACCTTGAACTTGAGCTGGTTGCGTCAGTGGAATGAGAAGTGGTCGACTTCCGTAGTGATCCGCAACTTGAGCTTTAGCGAAAATCTTTCTGCCAAGTGGTCCAAGAACTCCAGCACCGATAACTCTGTGGCCAGTTCCGATGGCGTTCGCCCCAAGGTGCTGCAGATTGGTGTGGGGTACCGTTCCCACATCATGGGCAAGCCGGTGTATGCCTGGATGGAAGCCATTGACTATCAGGTGGCGGATACCTTGCTGGCTTTTGACCCGGATCTTCATGTGTGGACTGGCCGCGTGGGCTTTGAATGCGAAATCATTCCCGATGGTACTTTGCGCCTGGGTATGGATGACCTGGACTGGACTGTTGGCGCGGGCTACAAGTTCCGCATCCGCATTGGCAAGAAGAAGTACCTCTTCGACGTGAACTACGCCTTGATCTATGAATCCGAGGCGGACCTCTGGACTCCTCTTAGCTTTGGCCTGAGGGGCTTCATTCCGTGATTGATTTTGTATCCGTTAACTGTATGCGGAGCTTGTCCGGGTTCGAGCAGAAGCTTGGATCCGGCATTACTGTCGTTTACGGACCTAACGGATGCGGCAAGACTACGATCCTCGAGGCGATTCACCTGCTGGCCCAAGGATTCTCCTTTAGGGCGAAGGACCTGAAGGAAGTGATTTCCTGGAAGTGCGACGAAATGATCCTGCGGGGGCATTTTGAAGATAATGGCATGGAAAGGAATCGGGGAATCCGCGTGCATAGGCGGGGTGCCGAAGTCCGTGAAAATGGCGAAAGCCTGAAATCCGCTGCGGCACTTTTTGGAAGTTGCCCGGCGGTGATTATGCAGCCTTCCGACATTGAACTTTTGCGCGGGGCGCCTGATGTGCGTCGCCATTGGCTCGATGAAATTCTGTGCTACCGGTCGGCGGCCAATGGGGCGGTGCTTCGCCGCTACAAGCGTGTCCTGCAACAGCGCAACCAGTGGCTTAAACAGTATAAGAAGGCCGCTCAGGACCGAAGGAATGGATTGTCTGCTGCGGAAGTGGTGGGCGGCGAGGATCTGTTCAAAATTCTGACGGAGCAACTTATAGATTTGGGGGCAAAACTCTGGTCGGCTCGTCTAACCTTGACCGAAGAAATGTCTCCGATTATTACGGGCTATTACCGCAAGCTTTCGGGTGGCGTCGACGAAATTACCTGCGCCTACAAGAGTTCCATTCTCAAGGAATTGGATGCATTGGATGGTGCCGAGTTTTTGGACGGCGAAGAACTTGATGAAGTATCTCCTGCGGAACCGCAAGACGAAATAGTGTCCGAGGAATCCTTGCGGGAGGCTTTTGCCCGCAAGCTGGCTGGCCTTGAATATGTCGAGAAACTGCAGGGGATGACTATGGCCGGCCCTCATCGCGATGACCTGGCGGTTTGCATTGGCGGTTACGAAATGCGTTCTGTAGGAAGTCAGGGGCAGTGCCGTTCTGCGGCTCTTGCCATGCGGTTCGCCGCTGTGGATGTGGCTTCCCGCTATCTGAGCAAGCCCATACTTTTGCTGGACGATATCTTTGCGGAGCTGGACGTAAATCGTCGAAACGCCGTGGCGGACTTGATCCGCGAAAAGGAATGCCAGGTGGTGATCGCCACTCCGCAAAAAGAAGACTTGCCTTTTACGGCTGATGCGGAAGTCCAACTGAGTTTATAGCGGAACTTCCTATAACGAAAAAAGACTGTGGTTTGAACCACAGTCTTTTTCATAGTTAGCGCTTGTGAATCGCGGACCAAAATCAAATTGATTGTTGGACTATTACTTCTTGAGAAGGTCGCGGATTTCGGTGAGCAGCTTTTCTTCTGCAGACGGTTCAGGAGGAGCCGGCGGTGCAGGAGGTTCGGCGGGCTTTTCTTCAGCCTTGCGCATGTTCTGCATGAAGCCCAGGAACTTCTTCATGACGAGGAAGACCACGATGGCCACGATGAGGAAGTCGACGATGCCGCCGATGAAGTTACCGTAGGGGATAGCGACGCCAGCATCGGTAGTGTAGGTGAGGGACTTGAGGCCTTCGCCTGCGTCCTTGGCACCACCCATGGCGATGAGAGCGGTAACGCCCGGCATCACGATGTCGTTAACGAAAGAAGTGACGATCTTACCGAATGCACCACCGATGATCACACCGATAGCCATGTCGACGATGTTGCCCTTGAATGCGAAGGCCTTGAATTCTTCGATCAGGGATGTTGCTTTTCCTTTGATACCCATGTGGGGCTCCTTTTATGTTAAGATTATCTTAAAAATAGTTTAAACCTTGGGGTTTTCAAGTGGGATTTCTACATTGTGTGCGTTATGTCATGGTTGATTTTGGCCCTCGCCTCGGCCATTTTTTTAGGATTTTACGACCTGGCCAAGAAAAAGTCGGTCCAGGGGAATGCTGTACGGCCCGTGCTCTTCATGTGCAGCGCATTTTATGCCTTGCTCATGCTTCCGGTTCTTTTTACGGGAAATTGTCAGAGTCTTCCCTGGCAGAGTCATCTTTTTTTGGCGGGTAAGGCCATGATTGTGGGCGGAAGCTGGATTCTGACTTACAACGCCCTGGCCCATTTGCCTCTTTCTATTGCAACGACGATTCGCGCGCTGGCGCCTGTCTTTACCATCTTCCTGGCGGTGACCTTGATGGGGGAACGCCCCTTTGCCATGCAGTGGGCCGGTGTGGCGGTGTGCCTTTGCAGCTATGTGGCGCTGAGCCTGGCTGGCCGAAAGGAAATGGGACATTTCTTTAGCAACGGCTGGGTGATCTGCATGGTCCTGGGCACAATGCTTGCGGCTTGCAGTGGCGCCTACGACAAGTTTATCTTGCAGCGTATGGATTTCGAGCCGACGACGGTGCAGGTGTGGTTCAGCATCTACATGCTTCTGTGGCAATTCGCAGTTTGCGCCATTACCTGGTTCCCCAAGCGCAAGACCACCACGCCTTTCAAGTTCCGCTGGACATTCCTTCTGGTGGCGGTTCTGTTGACGGTAGCTGACCGCTGTTATTTCTTGGCGGTGAGCAACCCCGATGCCTTGATTTCGTTGATTACGGTGTTCCGCCGTTCCAGCGTGCTTATTGGTTTCGTGGCGGGTCTCGTGCTGTTCAAGGAACGCAAGAGTCCGCTGAAGTGGGCCGCCCTCTTCGGCATCATCACGGGTCTTTGCATGATTGCCTTGGGCAAGTAGCCCTTGATTTTTAGCGGTAATTATGATCGGTATAACAGGTCAGATTGGTGCAGGAAAATCCTTCGTAGGACACAAGCTCCGCGAACGTAAAATCCGTGTAATCGATGCAGACCTGGCCGTGCATCAGCTGTACCGCGACCATGGTGAATTGCGCTCAGCCATCGCCAACGAATTCGGCCCGGAATCGCTGACGGAATCCGGCGTGAACCGCAATTTTTTTGCCGACCTGATTTTTAGGGATGCGGGTGCCCGACTCCGCCTAGAAAATCTGGTCTATCCGGTTTTGACTTCCTACCTCATCAAGGAAAATCCCGACTTTGTGGAGGCCGCCCTTTTCGAGAATGTCCCTGAGCTGGTGGAACATCTGTCTGAAATCTGGGTGGTCATGGCCTCGCCAGAAGTGCGTCTCCGGCGCCTTACCAAGAACCGCAATATGAACGAGGCCGATGCCTTGCGCCGCATGGAACTGCAGAAGGACAAGGATTCCGAAGAGGCCTGGCGCAAATTATTCCCGAACAAGCCTCTGCGGTTTATCGACAACTCCTCGGTTGACACACTTCCTAATCTGTTTTAGATTAGGGGCATGAATCACTACATCCACGAGTTTGCAGGCTTTCTCAGATTCCACATGGATTCTATTTCGGTGGGTATCATCGCCACGCTTCTAATGATTTATGGCGCATCCATCAATGGCTACTTCAAGAAGATTACCAGGAGCGTGCCCTTTGTGGGCCGTTTCGCCTTGTTCGTGATTCTGTGTTCTGCTGGTTATGCTTTCATCAGTTCACAGGCGGTTAAACTTTTCAAGATGTTCCTGATGAACCAGGCCGACTTGCCCTTGATCGGAATCATCGCGGGGAGTTTTGTGGTGCTGGCCATTATGGCTTACCGCGGTAAGGATGTTTGATTTTTAAGACTTCGTTCAAAGGAGATTGTATGAGCGAAAAAAAGATGGATAACGTAAGGGCCATAATGGCCCTGAATGATATGAAGGTGTACGCCAATTCAAGGGCACTAGATGCCTTGAACTACGCAATTGCCGTCCTTGAAAAGCTGGAAGAATCTGGCATCAAGCAACCCCTCGCCAGTTTAGAAAAGGAACCTTAATATGGAACAGTGGATTTTTGCTAGCGGAACTTTCTGGGCTCTGGTTCCCCCGATTGTGGCTATTGCCCTTGCCTTGCTGACAAAGGAAGTCTATTCTTCGCTTTTTGCCGGTGTGGTGATTGGCGCCCTTTTCATTAGCCAGGGTAGCTTTCCGACTTTTTTGGATTCCATTTTCAAGAATGGCCTTGTAGCCAAGGTCTCTGATCCCTGGAACGTAGGCATCCTCCTGTTCCTAGTCATTCTTGGAACCATGGTCGCCCTCATGAATCGTGTGGGTGGTTCGGCAGCCTTTGGTGAGTGGGCCAAGAAGCGCATCAAGACAAAGACGGGAGCCCAGCTGGCCACGATCTGTCTTGGCATCCTGATTTTTATTGACGATTATTTTAACTGCCTTACGGTGGGTAGCGTTATGCGCCCCATTACCGACAAGTACAAGGTCAGTCACGAAAAGCTTTCTTACCTTATCGATTCTACTGCGGCCCCGGTCTGCATTATTGCCCCCATCAGTTCCTGGGCTGCCGCTGTGTCGGGCTTTGTGGAAGGCGAAGATGGACTGGGACTTTTCATCAAGGCGATTCCCTTTAATTTTTACGCCCTGTTTACCTTGCTTGCCATTTTCCTGGTTGTTTTTTGGAAAATCGATTTCGGTGCCATGAAGAAGTTTGAGTCCGCCGTTGAAATCGCTGCTGCGAAAAGGGAAGAATCTGTCGTTCCTGAAGGTCGTGGCAAGGTGATGGACCTGGTGCTCCCCATTGTGCTGCTCATTGTCTTTTGTACCATCGGTATGATTTATACAGGTGGATTCTTTGCCAGTGGTAAGGAGGCCAAGGGCTTTGTGGATGCGTTCGGTGCAAGCGATGCTTCTATCGGTCTTGTGTTGGGTTCCTTCGCTGCTCTTGTACTGACTGTTATTTTGTATGTGTCTCGCGGTGTACTTCGCTTTGGCAAGTGCATGGAATGTCTGCCGGCAGGTTTCAAGGCCATGGTTCCCGCCATTCTTATTCTGAGTCTCGCCTGGACCTTGAAGGGCGTAACAGATACTCTTGGTGCAAAGGAATTTGTTGCCGGTGTCGTAAGCGGCAGTGCGGCGAGTTTCATGAATTTCATGCCCGCCATCATCTTTGTCATTGCGGCATTCCTGGCTTTTGCGACGGGAACATCCTGGGGGACTTTCGGCATCCTGATTCCTATCGTGGTGGCAGCCTTTGGCGGTGTTGACTACAGCCTCATGGTGATTTCTATTTCTGCATGTATGGCTGGTGCCGTTTGCGGAGACCATTGCTCTCCCATTTCGGATACGACTATCATGGCCAGCGCCGGCGCTCAGTGCGAACATGTGAACCATGTGAATACGCAGCTGCCCTACGTACTTTACGTGGCCGGCGTTTCCTTCGTGACCTTTATTATTGCGGGCTTTACCCGCAGTGCTGTTATCTCGTTGATCCTGGGTGCTTCCATGATTGTGGGTGGTCTGTTCCTGATCAAGAAGAGAATGCGGAAGTAAGACGGTCGCGCCTAAATACGAAATTTTAACGGCGAAAATTGTAAAAAAAAGTTAAGCATCCCGTGGTTTTGATATAGTTCACACCCGGGATGTCTTTTTGTGATTATCTTCTTACATTCGTTGTTTTCCTGAAATTGACTTTGTATTTTCTCATTCGTAGAACTTGAGGAACCAATATGAAGTCACATGAACTTTTCATTGTCAAACAGATTGTCGTTCTTTCCGTGATTGCAGCTGTTCTAGGTTACGTTTACGGTTAAGTTTAACACTGAGAGAGAAAGGTCGGTGCGGTATATCTGCGCCGGCTTTTTTTATACGGTGGAATGTCGGGTGGTGAGTTTCTAACTTTAAGGCATGGATTCTTTTGAGGAACATTTTTCCGAGGTGTTTGAAACCGCGAACCTGAAGGGGGCGCGGGTAACGCTTGTTGGCCTGCGGGAACTGGACGAGGCGGCGTCTGACGCGCTGTACCAAAAGATTTGCGGTTCCCGGGAATTTCTTCTGGAACACTTACCCTGGATTGCAGAAACGTCTCCTGCGGATCTTAGAAAGAGGGCCCGCTCCTGGTGTCTGCAGGCTCACTTGTCCCAGGGCGGCTGTTGGCAGATCTTCGAAACGGCAGAAGGCGGCTCGAACTCCATTGCGAACGTTGCCGAAAACTCCGTCGGGAACCTGGCTGGCTTCCTGATGATGGACGTGAACATGGGGAACCATTCTGCCACCTTGAGTTATTGGCTGTTCAGGGAATTTACCGGTCGCGGTCTCATGACGGAATCCCTGGAGTGCCTTTGTAGGTTTGCCCTTGACACTCTGCGGTTAAACCGATTGGAACTTTTCTCCTCGGTGGAAAATCCCAAAAGTCAGGGGGTGGCTCGCCGCTGTGGGTTCCGCGAAGAGGGTATATGTCGCGATTTTGAGTTAAAAAACGGGATTTTCGTGGATCATGTCCGTTTTTCAAGGCTAGCCCGCGACGGTTAGGAATTGTTTTTCTGGTTACAGAATGTTTACTCGAGTAAACAACAAAAAGAGATTATTTTTTCAATATTGAGGCGCACTCTTCTATCTTTCTAAGTATGGAAAATGGGAAAGAAAATATCCTCGTAGAACCTGATGTTCTGCAGTACACCAATTACAGGGTGTACCTTAGGGACTATTACGAGTATAAGAAGAAGACCACTGCGGCCTTCAGTTTGCGTTTTTTTGCCGAAAAGGCCGGGCTTTCTAGTCATGCTCATCTGAAACTTGCCATCGACGGCAAGCGTAACATCACAAAGAACACTGCTACCAAGCTTATCCACGGTCTCGGTCTCGAGAATCAACGTGCCGCATATTTTGAAAGTCTGGTTTTCTTTAACCAGGCAACAACTGACGAAGACAAGAAAATCTACTACGCCCAGTTGATCAAGGCAAGCCCTCGCTCCAGGCTGCACAAGATGGACAAGGCTCAGCTTCGAATTTTTAAGGAATGGCATCATTCCGCAATTCTGGAAATGGTGGGACTCAAGGATTTCCGTCCTATCCCCGACCAGATTTCCAAGCGTCTCCGTGGCTTGATTACCCCGGCGCAGGTGACTGAATCCCTGAACTTGCTGTTGGAGTTGGGTCTGCTGGTAAAGACCGCTAACGGTTATAGACAGAGTAATCCGCTGATTACGACCGACGACGAAGTCCAGGATGTTGTGGTCAAGATGTACCACAACCAGATGCTTAGCCTTTCAAACAAGATGCTGAACGACCTTCCGGGTGCCGAAAGGGACGTTTCTGCCTTGACTTTTGGAATTAAGCGCTCTGATTTCGTTAATTTGAAGAAGCATTTGCAACTTATGCGAAAAGAACTACTAGATTTCTCTGCAAAAGCCGGAGAAGCTGAAGAGGTTGTACAAATCAACATTCAGCTGTTCCCGCTGACTCGAGGAGTGTGATGCGTTTCTTTTTGTCCATAGCCGCTTTCGCCAGCTTGATGCTAACTGGTTTGTCGTTGGTCGCCTGTGCCGATGACAAGTCTGTCGCTGGTATAGAAATTGGCAACCCGTCCCTGGATAATCCTATCGCCGATGGGGATACCACGGGACAGGATTCTATTCCCGTGATTACTCCGGATGATTCCATTCTTCCGGAACCGGAAGAACCTGTGTCCCTGCCGCTTACCGCTAGCTTTGTTGTGGATTACGATAAGGGTACTGCCGCCCGTGCGCTTACAAAGGCTTCCTCCAGCGATAGTGCTGTGATTCTGGATACCTTTGCACTGGAACTGACGAATGTCCGTACATACAACAGCATTTACGTCAGTGTGACGGACACCATATTGACCCGCGGTCTGACGGTCTGGCCCTACGAAGGGTCCGACGTGGAAACCATGCCTATTTCCTTTACGGAACAGTCCTTTGTTGAAGAAGATTTCAGCAAGATCGACCTGTTGCCTGAATCGGACTTCTACCTGAAGGAAATTGGTGTTTCCTTCAAGCCCCATAAGGCCGGCAAGGTTTATGGCCGAGTGCTGCGTGATGGTAAGTATGTTCCCTTTATCTTTAGCCTGTCTCACTTCCAGGCTTTGCAGTTGCGCTATCATTATTCCCAGATTGAAATCGATTCCGCGAAGAATGTGGCAAACCTGCAGGTGGAGTTCCGCGTCAAGAAGTTCGCTGACGGTCTTGACTTCTCCAAGGCTGATTTGTCTGACGGCGTTATCCTCATCGACGAAAAGAATAACGCGGCCCTTTGGGATTCTCTGAATAACCGCTTCATTCCTAGCTTCCAGCCGCTGCGCTATAAGTACCTGGAAGTTGGCGAAGCTGATACGGCCGGTGTCGAAAATGTGGAACGCATGGACTACGTGAACGACATCTGGAAGAATATCGCTGCAGGTCTTGGCGAGAACACCTTGATCAATGGAAACTTCAAGTCTCCCTTTACCACCGATTGGATCTTCAAGACCCAGCTTGGCGGCAAGGCCGACACCGCTATCGTTACCGAAAGGAGTGGCGACCGTATCATGAAGGTGAACGTGACCAAGGGTGGCAACTACTCCTACAGCGTTCAGCTCATGCAGGAGAATGTGGCTCTCATTGCCGGTGTCAAGTACAAGTGTATCTTTACCATCTGGTCTGAAGTGGAAGGCGAGATTACGGTTAGAATCGGTTCCTACTCCACTTACGAAGCGGTTGGCTTCTCGGAACACAAGGAAGTGGCACAGACCGGTCAGTCTATCGAGATTGAATTTACTCCCGAAGTGAACGATCCCTTTGCCCGCTTTGAACTGAATCTGGGCAAGACGGAAAGAGTCCTCCGAATCAAGGAAGCCCAGGTCCTTCGTTTGAGTAAGTAAGATCGCAAGGAAACAACGCAGACTTTTAAAGGCATCCTGGTGGGTGCCTTTTTTCTATAACTTTGATGGAACGTCTATAACCATTATCCTTTAACCTTTCTAATTTTATAGCACTATGGCAATGATTCCTACTTTAAAAGACAATCTCGTTATCGAGAATATCCGCCCGAACATCGAAGGCGGCCGTTTCATGATCAAGCGCGAACCGGGTGATTCCGTGACCGTGCAGGCAGACATTTTCCGCCACAGCCACGAGAAGTATGACGCCGCAATTTTTTACCGACATGTCCCCGTAGAAGGCAAGGCCAAGAAGACCGCCAAGGCCGCAGCAAAGCCTGCCGCCGTCAAGTGGGAACAGGCTCCCATGCATTTCGTTGACAACGACCTCTGGGAAGGTTCCTTTACCGTCAACAACATCGGCTATTACGAATACAAGGTTTGCGCCTGGACCATCGAGCCCAAGGACAAGCCCACCGAAAGCCCGGTGATGAAGCTCCGCGTTGACCCGGCTTATGCACGTACCGGTACTTGGTACGAAATGTGGCCCAAGTCCCAGGGTACCGACGCCACCAAGAGCGCTACCTGGAAGGACTGCGAAAAGCAGCTGGACTACATCGCTGACCTCGGCTTCGATACCGTTTACCTGGTTCCCATTCACCCCATTGGTGTCACCAACCGTAAGGGTGCCAACAACGCCCTCCACGCCAAGACCGACAAGAAGGGTAAGCCCCTGGAACCGGGTTGCCCCTACGCAGTGGGTAACAAGTTCGGCGGCCACTATGCTACCGACCCTGAACTGGGCTCCATGAAGGACTTTGAACATTTTGCCAAGGCTGCACGCTCCAAGGGTCTGCGCCTGGCTCTGGACATCGCCTTGAACTGCTCCCCGGATCACCCCTACGTTAAGGAACATCCGGAATGGTTCTACCACGAACCTGATGGCTCCATCAAGTTTGCTGAAAATCCGCCCAAGAAGTACGAAGACATTTACCCCTTCGACTACTACAACAAGAACTACAAGGAACTGTGGCAGGAAATCGAGAACATCATCCTGTTCTGGGCCGATAAGGGCATCGAAATTTTCCGTATCGATAATCCCCACACCAAGCCCTTCCCGTTCTGGGAATGGCTCATCGCCGACGTCAAGGAAAAGCGTCCGGAACTGGTGTTCCTGGCAGAAGCCTTCACCCGTCCCAAGATGATGCATCGCCTGGCCAAGGCTGGCTTCGACATGAGCTACACCTACTTCGCATGGCGTAGCGCCAAGTGGGAATTCGAACAGTACCTGAAGGAACTGACCCAGTCCGACGCCAAGGAATACATGCGCGGCATCTTCTTCCCGACCACACCGGACATCTTCCCCAAGTATCTGGCCTATAAGGGTGCAAATGCCTTCAAGCAGCGTTACTTCCTGGCTGGTACCCTTTCTAGCCTTACCGGTATGTACAACGGTTACGAACTCTGCGAAAACATTCCTTCTCCCATCAAGGAAGAACTGCAGGATTCCGAAAAGTACCAGTATAAGGTTCACAACTGGGCTGGCCCCGGCATCCAGGACTTCGTCCGCCGCGTGAACACTGCCCGCCTTGAACATCCGGCTCTCCAGGAATACGATAACCTGGACTTCCACTACTGCGCCAACGACCAGCTCATGGTTTACTCCAAGAAGACTGGCGAAGACGTTCTCCTGTTCGTCTGCAACATGGACATGGACAACGCCCAGGAAGGCATGGTGGAACTGGATATGTCTAAGCTCGGCCTGAACGAAGATTCCTTCTTCTTCCTGAAGGACTTGCTCACCGACGAATCCTTCGTCTGGCGCGGCAACAAGAACTTCGTCCGTCTGGATCCCAACAAGGCTCCTGGCCATCTCTTGGTTCTTAAAAAGATCTAAGAGTTGAACGTCGCGGCCTCGCGAACGAAACTTTTTCAGGAAGTACCGACATTTTTGCCGGTACTTTTTCTTTTTTGCATATATATTAATCAAGTAAACTATTCACTCTTCACTGCCATGATTGATATTTATTCTCTCGCAAAAAATCCCCTTGTTTTTCAGAAGCCCCGTACCGTTACGTCGGCTTATATTGACGTGTCCGGGAAAATGGGCGTGGCCCAGACGGTTCTTATGGTCCAGGATAACCTCTGTGAAAATCTGGGGAAACTCAAACAGGATAATTTTTTCGTAAAGGAAAAGGGCGGCTATTGGGTTATTTCCAAGGCCAAACTGAAATTTTTCCAGCGCCCGTTCTGGGGTGATAAGGTGGTGACGACTTCATACCCTACAAGTAACAGCCTGATTCGAACTTATGAAAGTACCGCCATTACCACAACCGAGGGCGAACCCATTGTGTTGGCCGTACAGGAGGCCTGCTGCCTGGATTTGGTACGTCATCGTCCCATGAAACTTTCTACGGTGGGCTTTCCTACAGAGGGTTTCCCGGAACAGGTCCTCGATGACAAGTTTACCAAGTTCGAAGTGACTCCCGATGAGTACGAAGAGATTTACCAGCAGCGGGTTCTGCCTCAGCATCTGGACATGTCTCATCATATGAACAACATCAAGTACATCGAACTGTCGATGAACGTGTTCTCTTCTGCAGACTGGGAACTTTGTGCTCCCTCCGAAATGGAAGTCCATTTTTTGGGAGAGTCCATGGAAGGAACTCTGCTGAAGATTTTCCGTGCGGACCACAAGGGCGCCACCTACATGAAGATTGAAGATGAGACAGGACGTCAGGTCTTCGAAATGAAAATCAAGATGAAATAAAAAACGCGGCAGTAATCGCCGCACACTTTATACAAATTCTCTGAAGAATTCGGGCCGGTGAAAATCCGGCTTTTCTGTTTCTACGGGGAAGGCGCTCAGATAGTGGGGCGACTGGGACTTGTCGCCGCATTTATAGAGGTTGCCACGAAGAGACTTTCCGACAAATGAATTCAGCCCGAAGAGGCTGGCGGGAATCTGTACGGTCATTCCCCAGCAGACCAGGTTCCCGGCGACGCTGGCCACTTGCTTTGTGCGGATGACCTTGTCGATGTCTTCCTGGGACAGGGTGGTACGGTTGTTGCGATCTGGCCCGTGGGCTGCCAGCAGGAAACCTCGGCTTGTCGTTTCGAAGTTGAAGTACTCGCTGGGGTTTGCTGGGTTCTGCAGAAAAATTTCTACGCAGGAATCTTCCCAACTGCGGCCGTTGTCTTCTTGCACTTCGGCACGGAAGCAGGTGTCGGGTTCCTCGATGGTAAAGCTGACGGTAAAATAGTCGGCGCTGATTTCTACGTCGGCAAGGACTGAGGGGAGAACTTTTCCCTGATTCTGAGGCCAGTTTAGATTTGCATTAAGAAGCATGGCTATAAGATAGATAATCACTGATTAATCAGTGATTAATCGCTGCTTAATTTAGAATGAAAAAATGGGAATGCCTTTTTTGATGAAAAAGGGCGTTTTTGTATTTGGCATGGCTTTTGCATTAAGGGGGCGTCATCGGACGGTTCTGGTAAACCGTTAGATGTTGGATAAGTTAACGCCAATGACTTAGGAGGTCTTTATGGCAGAACAGATAAAAGAAAATGAAGTCAAACAGGCAACAAGTCAGTTTGATTGTCTTGCAGTCACCAGTGTCCAGGTTTTCCCTTTTAAGGAAGGACCTAGCATGGGACATATTAAGGGGCTTGCCACCGTAGTCCTGAATGACCAGATGTTGATTCGTGGTCTTCGTGTGATGGATGGTGAAAACGGTATGTTTGTGGGCTATCCGAACGATCCTTTCTATAAGGGCGAGGAATTCCGCACCATTTGCTCTCCCGTTACCCGCCAGCTCCGTGAGCACATCGAAAACTGTGTTCTTGAACGCTATCAGGCCGCCATGGCCTAGGAAGGTTCTCTTGTTCCATAGAATCCGTTCTTACTGCCTGTTTGGAATAAAGGCTGTTCCCGTAAGCGTCGAGGTCGACGCCTCTCAGGGGCTGCCGGGTTTTACTTTGGTTGGATTACCTGACAATGCGGTAAGGGAATCTAGGGAACGAGTGGTCTCGGCCATCCGTTCCATAGATAAGGTGGTGACAGGTTTCCGAACGACGGTGAACTTGTCGCCCGCGGATTTGCGGAAGGAGGGCAGTGCCCTTGACCTGCCGTTGGCTATCGGTCTTCTTGTGGCTACCGGCGAAATTGAAGTTCCTGATTTGGAACGGTTGGTGTTTGTGGGGGAACTTTCCCTAGATGGTTTGCTGAAGCCTGTTCGTGGAGTCCTTTCGGTGGCCATGAGTCTCCCTGATCGCAAGAGAGACGTTCTTGTGGTGCCTCGGGGGAACGAACGGGAGGTGCGTCTTGTAGAAGGTGTGCGGTACGTGTGTGCGGATTCCCTAAAGGAATGCGTTGGTGTGTTAGAAAAGGGGGCTGTGTCTAAGGCTGTTTCGGCGGCGGGACTGGCTGCCGCGCATGGAGCGGAGAGGGGCGCTGGACAGGGGTATGCCTGCATACAGGGAATACCAGACTTTAAGAATGTCATCGGGATGGAAGGGGTCAAAAGAGCTCTTGAGGTGGCTGCTGCCGGAGCCCATAATTTCCTGTTGGTTGGTTCTCCCGGTGCGGGAAAATCATTATGTGCCAAATGCCTTCCGGGAATCCTCCCCGAAATGACGGATGAGGAAATTCTCGAGACGACCCGCATACATTCCTGCGCAAGGGCTGCAGGGGATATGGAATGCTTTAAGCCGGTAATGGTTCGTCCTATCCGGACGCCACACCATTCGGCGTCTATGGTGTCTCTTGTTGGGGGCGGCGTGCATTTGCGGCCTGGGGAGGCTAGCATGGCTCATAATGGCGTTTTGTTTCTTGATGAACTCCCCGAATTCAACCGCAGTGTCCTGGAGGCTTTGCGAGAACCGATGGAAGAGGGACTCATTTCGGTGAGCCGGGCTAGCGGAACGGTCGTGTGGCCTGCTCGTTTTATGATGGGGGCTGCCATGAATCCTTGCCCCTGTGGCTATGCCATGGATGCAAAACGGAGCTGTACGTGCCTGCCGGAAGCCCGCAAGCGGTATCAGGAAAAAATTTCGGGACCGCTGCTGGATCGTATCGATATCCAGGTCAGTGTGCCCTCTGTGGAGGCATCCCAGTTTGCCAGCGGGGCCACTATATCTGAGACTTCTGCAGACATTCGCAAGCGGGTCTGTGAGGCTAGGGCCTTGCAGAGGGATCGCTTTAAGAATCTCCCTTTCAAGACCAATGCGGAAATGTCGTCCGAAGCGGCGAAATCGTTCTGCAGGTTGTCTGCAGCTACCGAGCGTTTTGCCATATCTGCCGCCGACAAGATGGGCTTGAGTGCACGAGGCTACTTCAGGCTCCTGAAGGTGGGACGGACCATAGCTGACCTTCGCGGGTCTCCTGCCGTCGAAATTCTGGACCTGTCCGAGGCGCTTCGCTATCGTTCCTTTCGCTCCTGATTGAACGTTGTAAAAGAACTTTCTCCTCCGTCCCCTCATCACAAGCAAAGCGCCTCTCCTAACGGAGGGGCGCTTCTTGCTTAATCTCTTGTTTTATCTCTTGCTTAGCGTCGCATCCTAATGGATGATTCTGCCCCGACGCAATCAGGGATGGCGCACGGCTTTCTGACGGAAACCTCGACGGCCTGAGCCTTGGGATAATTCCCGAGAATGCGTTCGGCGCAGCGGTACACCAGGGTTTCTTCCAGCTGGAAACAAGAAAGGCGGATAAACCCTTTCAGGTCTTCCGCCAGTTGTGCATAGTCTATGGAGTGTGCCAGGTCTTCGTTTCTGGCAGCGAGGGTAAAATCAGACCAGACGGTCACGTTCAGTACGATCGGCTGTTCGTTTTCGCGTTCATAGGGAAGGGTCCCGATGATGCAGTCGAAAGTAAGGTCCCGAAGGCTGATTTTACCGAGTTCTGTTACCATACGTAGAGAACGACTGCGCCTGCGATAGATGCGCCTGCTACGCCGAACCAGATGTTACGGGCAGAAGCATAGGAATCGTGGGTCTTCTTGTTTTCGTTCATACGGTTCTGGAGGCTCTGCATGGTCCAGTAGACGGGGCCTTCTTCGGTGGTTCTAAGCACGTACTCGCCCTTGGAAATCATCACTTCTTCACAGCTGGGGTTGCCGTTACAGGCGCGGAGGAGGTTGCCCTTAAGTTCGTCCAGGTCGTCGTAGGCGCTCTGGGCCTTGTTGGCTTCCTTCTGCTGGAGGATGCCCATGACGATGCTTGCTGCGGCCAGGGCGGTGAGACCCACTGCGCTCCAGAAGCGGACTTCGTCAGCGATACCGAAACGGTCGCCTACGTTGCCTGCTGCGTCGCTGGCTGCCTGGTCACGGCTGTCGGCTGCAGAGTTGTCTATCGGAGCGGTAGTCTTGTACTGGAAGACATCATCATCGTCTTCGCAATCTTCATCGTCGTCGCAGTATTCGTCACTGCTGGTTGCAGCGGCAGCGGTTTCGGCGACAGGTTCGTCGGCGCCTTCGCCCTTGAGGGTCACGGGGCTGCCGTCAATGAAGACGATTGCAGAGGAAAGGCCGTCGGCGAAGACGGACTTGCCATCGAAGTATACCTTTTCGACGTCCTTGTCGGCGTCCATGCCGCGCTTGGAGTAAACCTTGGCGGTCAGGAGCTTGGAGTAGTCGACGCCGTCAGCGGTCATGGCGGTCATGGAGGACAGGTCGCCTGCGGAGCCCTGGTAGAGCTGGTAGGTCGCGTCGTTGTCGCCGAACGGGTCTACAAACTTCTGACGGACGACCAGACGGCCATCCTGGAGGGATTCCACTTCGTCTGCCGGGATAGTCTTCAGTTCGCCACCGAATTCGGCAGAGATGTATTCGTCGGGAGTACCGGCGTCCTTAGCATCAAATTCATTAATATCGTACGGACCGGCAAAAGCGGACACGACAGAAAGGCACAGGGCCCACAAAATTGAACGTTTCATTTGATAACTCCAATATGGACTATTTTTCGTGAAATATATAAAAAAAAGATTGAAAATTCACAAAGGAAAGTTTTTTGCAGTATACAAAGGTAAATGATTAAGGGATAGTCGGATAGATGATATAAATTATATAAAGAAAAGTTTACAAAAGTATGCTTTGCATAGTTGATTTGTGCATTTGACCATGTTTTTTTGCCCCCTTTTACTATATTTTAATCCGTAAATTTTAACTCTAACCAGAAGGTGCTAATCATGGCAAAGCTTTCTATTGAAGATCTCGAACTCGCTGGCAAGCGCGTGTTCATCCGTGTCGACTTCAACGTTCCCCAGGACAAGGTCACCGGCGAAATCACCAACACCAAGCGTATCGAAGCTGCTCTCCCCACTATCCAGTGCGCTCTCGATAAGGGTGCTGCTGTTATCCTCGCTTCTCACCTGGGCCGCCCCAATGGCGAAGTGAACATGAAGTACACTCTCGCTCCCGTTGCCAAGAAGCTCGAAGAACTCATCAAGAAGCCGGTGAAGTTCCTCTCTGACTGTGCAGGTGCAGAAGTTGAAGCTGCTTGCGCCGCTATCAAGCCGGGTGAAATCATCCTCCTCGAAAACCTCCGCTTCCACATCGAAGAAGAAGGCAAGAAGAAGGACGCCGAAGGCAACAAGGTTAAGGCTGACAAGGAAGCTGTCAAGGCATTCCGCGCTTCTCTCACCAAGCTCGCTGACGTTTATGTTAACGACGCATTCGGTACCGCTCACCGCGACCACTCTTCCATGACTGGTGTTGAACTGCCGCAGCGCGCTGCTGGCTTCCTCATGAACAAGGAACTCAAGGCATTCGACGCAGTTCTCAACAACCCCCCGCGTCCGTTCCTCGCAATCCTCGGCGGTGCCAAGGTTGCCGACAAGATCCAGCTCATCAACAACCTCCTGGACAAGGCTGACAAGATCATCATCGGCGGCGGCATGGCATTCACCTTCAAGAAGGTGATCGACAATATCGAAATCGGTTCTTCTCTGTTCGACGAAGAAGGCGCAAAGCTGGTTCCGGAACTGATGGCTAAGGCTAAGGCTGCTGGCAAGGAAATCATCCTCCCGGTTGACTACATCGCTGCTGACAAGTTCGCTGCTGACGCTGCTACCAAGGCTGTTTCTGACGCTGAAGGTATCCCCGCTGGCTGGATGGGTCTGGACGTTGGTGCAGAATCCACCAAGAAGTTCGTTGAAGCAATCAAGTCCTCCAAGACCATCGTTTGGAACGGTCCTGCAGGCGTGTTCGAATTCGAAGCATTCGAAAAGGCTACCAAGGCTATGGCTGACGCAATCGTCGAAGCTACCGCAGCTGGTGCAATCACCGTGATCGGTGGTGGCGACACCGCTACTGCAGCTAAGAAGTACGGCGCAGATAAGAAGGTCACCCACACCTCTACCGGTGGTGGCGCTTCTCTCGAACTCCTGGAAGGCAAGGTCCTGCCGGGCGTCGCAGCCCTGACCGACAAGTAACTTGCGATGATAAGCGGCGCATTGCCGCGTTGCTCGCCCCCTCACGTACGAAAGTACGCTACGGGGGTTCGCGCCTTGCACTGCTTGCTTCTAATCGCAAATTACATTTGCGTTTTAGAGAAATTGTGAATTGAAAAAATCCCGATGGAAGTCGGGATTTTTTTGTATTTGGGGGAGGTGGGCTTGCGCCTTGCGGACCACTACGGTTGAATTGAACGGAAATGACTTTGATAACCGTAGTCAGGCTCTAAGTCATTGTTGGCTGGTGTTGGGGTTGACGGTTTCGTCGTGCTCCTCGAATTGGCTCACTTTCTTGAACCAGTAGTCTTCACTGTTGATGGAGCTCATGTTGTTGATGATGGCGTCCAGATCCAATTCTTCATTGTTGTTGTTTTCGTTAGGCATGTGCTGAATATAGTATTATCTGTTTAATTTTGTATTTTTGCAGTCATGAACAAATTGATTTGGGGGTTAGTTTTGTTGATTTCTGTAGGGGCGGCTCAGGCTCAGCTTGTTCCCAAGGGTATGGCTATCTACGGCAGTGTGGACGGGACTGATGTTGTGCCGCAGGAGGAGTCTTCCTATGGGTCGGAAAATTCTGTGCCTGATTCGTTGCTGAACTGGAACGAAGACCGTGCCGTTTTTGCGGATAGTGTGTCCGTTTACATGAAGGATTACAACTACAATATTGGCAATAAGCAGTTTGCCCGCTATGGTGGGATTTGTGGTAGGGCAGGGCTTGGTATCGCCCTTATCGGTATTGATATGCTGTCCGCGGGACTTGCCATGGACAAACGCAGTTTTGATAATGCGCTCAGTTATGGCGGTGTTGCAATGATTACGGGCGGAATTCTTTAAGCAGAAAAAGATTGATTACCAGCGGAGACATTCCGTTTTGCAGACAAGTGACTATTAAAACGTGAGGTTTTTATGGCAGAAAAGATTTCTGAAATTTCAAAGGTGTATCACAAGGAACACGGCAACTGCGCTGTGTCTGTGACTTATGGTTATTGGCGTGCCCAGGGCAAGTCTGAAGCGGAAGCTCTGGAACTGGCCATGGCTGTAAAGCAGTTCAGTGGCGGTCGTGCTCCGGAGGGAACTTGCGGCGCCTTACATGCGGCAAAGCTGTTGGCTCCTGCCCAGTCTGATGCCATTGTGGAGTTCTTCAAGAACGGTGCCAAGGGCTGCACCCTGTGTAGTGAAATTCGCCCCAATGGGGTGATTCCCTGCAACCGCTGTGTGGAATTGGCGGGCGAGGCGCTGGACTCCTTGAATAAATAGGGCGGTCTGGGGTTTTATTTTGCGATTCCATTAAGTATCTTTGTGTCGGTGTTCGGGTATTTAGGAAAAGGAGACTTGATGAAGAATCGTTTTGGACTTTTGGCCCTTACGCTTTTTGTGGCGGGTTGCAGTTTTTTCGTGGCATGTGGCGAGTCAGCCTCTGAAGCAGAAAATTCGGATCCGGTTCCTCAGGCGGAATCTAGTTCTGCCATGGGAACGGCTGACCCCGCTGAAGTTTTTTCGTCGGCTGTAGTAGAAGTCCCCCAGACTTTGCCCTGCGCTCCCGAGGAGGAGGGCGGTTTTGTGTGGATCGAAACGGGTAAGAGTTATTACCGTTGCGAGTCCGGTTTGTGGACTGCGTATGACGTGGCGCCTCATAAGAGTGGTTTCGATCCGTGCCAGTTTAATTTTGGTGCGGCCTGGAGTACCGACAAGGAACGCGATTCTACGAATTACGCCGGCCTGGACTATATTGCGGTCTGGCTTGGTGATAACGATTTCTATAACGGCTTTGAAGAACGTATGGTAAAGATGAGCGTGGAAATTGGCGCGACTCCCATGATTTACGCTTACGTGATTGCCGAGTTCGACAAGGATCATGGAATTGACGACTGCAATATTTCCAAGGCAGAAAAGACCCATTGCTCCCATGGGGCCCAGATGATTCGCGAATATTTTGCGGACTCCATTTTGTATCGTTATGCGGCTTATGCCAACGGTATGCGTGAACAGCTGATTTACCGTCTGGAGGTGGATGCGGATACTTATGAATCCATCTGGCTGATTGAACCGGATTTTTATCAGTATTCCGAAACGGCTTCAAGGCAGAAGGAAAGATACGATGGAACTGTCCAGGAAGGAGGCGGCATTCCCGATTCCCTTATGGGCGTGTACTTCAAGCAGATCGTGGATACCATTCGTGCCTACTTGCCTGCGGCAAAGATTGCCATCGATATTTCACCCTGGATTGGCGATAAGGATACGGCCCTGTTTGCCCAGTGGTATTCCAACTTTGACATGAGTATCGTGGATTTTGCGGGAACTTCCGGCGGTTCGTCCCTGGCGACATCCGAGAAGATTGTGGCTGCCAATTCTGCCACCTGGGCGAAGATTCATGAGGTGACGGGCAAGCCCATTCTTGCGGATGCGGGCTATGGTGCCGGTGGCGCAAGTAACGGCCACAAGAAGCCTTGGGATGATGTCCAGAACATCAAGGCCAGAATGGCCAACGGTGTTGTGGGTATTATGCAGATGAATGCCGCTAACGATTTCCCGGTAAGGGCTGATACCATCAGGCCGCAGCTGAATTATACGTTTCCCTGGTGCAATAACTAGGGCGGCACTTCGGCGGTTTTAATCTTTTTTCTATCTTTGCGGTTGTAAAAACGAGGTTTCTATGTCTATTATCGTAGTTGACTACAACGCTGGCAACTTGACGTCTGTGATGAACGCTTTGGAACACATCGGTGCCGATGCTGTTTCTAGCCGCGATCCCGAAGTGATTGCCAAGGCTGATCGCCTGATTTTCCCTGGCGTTGGCGCTGCGGCTTCGGCTATGGAAACCTTGACTAGGACCGGAATCGGTGAGGCCATCAAGACGGTGGTGAAGGCCGGCAATCCTGTGCTTGGTATTTGTATCGGTTGCCAGATCATTCTGGAAGAATCCGAAGAAGATGGCGGTGTCAAGACTTTGGGTCTGATTCCCGGCAAGGCTGTGCGCTTTAAGGATGAACCGGGCCTGAAGATCCCTCACATGGGTTGGAACCAGGTGGAATTTACCCGCGAACACCCCATTATGAAGGGCATCGCCAGCGGTAGCGATTTCTACTACGTTCATTCCTATCACCCGGTGGTGCCTGCGGAGTATAGCTTTGCTGAAACTACTTACGGCACCCAGACCTTCCAGGGCCTTATTGGCAAGGATAACCTGATTGCTTCCCAGTTCCATCAGGAAAAGAGTGGTGATGTGGGGCTTGCCATGCTGAAGAACTTCTGCGACTGGAAAGTTTAATTCGCCTTAGCCAATTTTTTACTTTATAGTTAGACCGTGTTAATCCGCGGTCTTTTTTTATAATAAAAAAATATGGATTCTTGGTTAAGAGTCTGGTAGTTTACGTCTGTTTTTATTGATAAAATAAATTTTGTATCATTGGTTTATTGACGAATGATACAAAATAAATTATGTTTGCCTTCGCCGTCAAGGCAGGTAAATTTTTGAAGCCCATAACCGATTATCAAAGCTATCGCTGCTATATGCAGGAGTTTTATGAGGAGCGTAAGCGAACGGATTCGTTTACGTGGCGAGAATATGCCCGTCTGGCAGGGTTTTCTTCGCCTACCTACCTGAAGTTGGTTTGCGAGGGCAAAAGTAGCCTTAGCGAGGCGGGAATCGGCAAGGTGGCCGACGCCATGGGGCTGAAGGGTTTTGATTACGTCTATTTCCGTTACCTGGTGCAGTTTAACCAGGCTAAAGATGACGAGTCCCGCAAGAAGGCGTTCGGTGCCATGCAGGAAGTGGCCAAGTCAAAAAAGATCCGCGTGCTGGATGGCGACGCCTACGCTTATTTTGAGTCCTGGAAGAATCCGGTGCTGCGTGAATTAGTGACCATGATGCCGGGTGCCACTCCCGAGGCTATGGCAGCCATGTGCTGGCAGCCGGTAAGTGCCGACGAAGTCTGCGCTTCGCTTGATTTGATGGTAAAGTTGGGTTTGTTACAGAAGAAGGGCCGTAATGTTTATGTGCAGACGGATAAGGCTCTCGTGGGGAATTCCGATGCGATTCCCATGGCTGTACGGACGATGCATCGGGAAATGGCTGCGCTTGCTCAAAAATCTATAGATGCGTTTGATGTGAATGATCGAAATATTATGGGTGTTACAATGAGTGTTGATCGTGAAGCTTACGAACAAATTGTGGAGGAACTGCTTTCGTGCCGACGAAAAATAGCCTCCATTGCCAATGCCAGCAGAAAGCCGGATCAGGTATATCGTTTGAACTTACAATTGTTTCCTTTGACAAAGAAAATCTAGAAAGCTGATTTGGGACGGCTAGGATGAGTAAAAAAAATATTGCATTCTCTATTGTTTTAACTAACGCGTTTTTACTGGGTGGTTGCGGATCGGACCGCCACATGGTTTTTGACGAAGGATCCACCGAAGAAAACAATGCTTCTGTTGAAGTGGTCCACATTGAAGATGTAAACGTGGTGGACGTACCCGGAACATGGTCTATGTTGGATGGCGGTGAAGGGTCTGAAATTAAATGGGACGTTGACGGTGATAAAGTCTTTTCAAGGACTTGGCTGAAATCGGCTCAAAAGAAATGTGGCGGTTTCTGCGGAACGGTTGTTCTTGGAAAGAGCTCGTCTGACAAGGTGGCTTCCGTTGGGTTTAATCTGGATCTTTCCAAGGAACGGAATGATACGCTGGTTTTGGCGGATGTTTCGTCTTGGGGACAGTTGTGCGTGGAATATGCTTCTGGCCTGGATGTTCGCGTCGACCTGGAATCAATGGATTCGACAGGTGTTGTCGTTGAGGATTCTCCGACAGCCTTGTATAAAAAGACGTCTGGCGATTCGGTTAAAGTTCGTTGTGTTGGCTGGGAAAAGTTCAAACCGAAAAAGTCCGGAAAAATTCCGGGTCTTGAAGCGGTGAAACGTCTGGTTTCCCTTTCGTTCTACTTTGAGGGGGCTCCTGGGATGAGTGGCTATTTTAACATCCGGAAGCTGGGGGCCCTGGTGGTCGGTAGTTTCAAGGAGACTCAAGAAGAAAAAATTGATGACCCTCCAGCAGATTCACCAGTGGATGATTCTGTAAATGTTCCTGTAGATTCTTCTGGTGGAGATACGTTGCTTATTACGTCGGCGGAATCTAGCTCGGGAGAAATAGCGTCTTCGGCGGAGTCCAGCTCCGGAGAGATTGACTCATCAGCGGAAACTAGTTCGGCGGAATCGACCTCTTCGGCGGAATCAAGTTCGTCA
The DNA here is from genome assembly GCF_900129715.1 of Fibrobacter sp. UWH9. Lineage (NCBI taxonomy): Bacteria > Pseudomonadati > Fibrobacterota > Fibrobacteria > Fibrobacterales > Fibrobacteraceae > Fibrobacter > Fibrobacter sp. UWH9. The sequence goes on from NZ_FQWP01000015.1 coordinate 66,169, forward strand.
GCGGACACAACCTCGTCAGCGGATTCAACTACGTCGTCGGAATCTAGTGCGGATACGTTGATCACTCCTGCGAAACGGACGATTGATACAAATGATTTGGTGGAGTTATGGGATGGATCAATAAGTTATGAGGTAAAAACAGAATTTTGGGAAATGGATGAATACGGAGCTCCCTGGTATGCTTTTGATGATCATGTTTATGAAGGTTCTTCTACGATTACGTGGCCGGTCTCGTTAGGAGGCGGCTTTGATTCGGGATCTTTAGATGAAGTCATCGAAGAATGTCTGGGTATTTGTGGTACGATTGAATTTGGCGATGTGGCTAAAGGAAAACCACCGTTTGTGGGGGTTGTCTTTGACGTGAAGGGATCTTCTGATTTAATTGCGACGGCTAGGCCTGTTGATGTGACTCCCAAATGGGATGGCGTGTGCGTCGTGTACAAGTCCGACATGAGCGGAGCTATCGTTCTGGACCCGGGATTAGAAAAGGCGGGAACGATGAGCTTCCAATTGCCTGAGGCGGTTTTTGAAAGCTCTTCTGAAATTGTCCGTAAATGTGCTTTGTGGAGTGATTTTACCAAACCCGATTCAAAAGAACCTTCCGACGAAAACGTGGAAGAATCTTTGGCGTCCGTTAGAATCAAGTTTGACGGAAGCTCGGGTAGTGGTGGATCTTTCGCAGTCTATCGAGTGGAAGCTGTCAAAGTCACTGAATAATTACGGCAGTTCACCGCCAATCAGTTCCATCTGCTTTTTATAGATGTCCTTGCAGGCGTTTTCGCCCAGGTCAAGGAGGGTGTTCAGCATGGCGCGATCGAAGCTGGCGTGTTCGCCGGTGCCCTGGACTTCGATGAAGTTCTTGGCATCCTGCATCACCACGTTCATGTCGACGTCGGCTGCGGAGTCTTCTACATAGCAGAGGTCGCAGAGGGGCTTGCCGTTTACGACGCCTACGGAGATGGCGGTAATGGCGTGCTGGAGGATCTGTTCGGTGAGGCCCAGACGTTCCTTGATTTTCTTCAGGGCGATGGCCAGGGCTACAAATCCGCCGATAATGCTTGCGGTACGGGTGCCGCCGTCGGCTTCGATGACGTCACAGTCAATCACGATGGCGTTTTCGCCAAGGGCGGCCAGGTTTGCGGCTCCGCGGAGGGAACGACCTACGAGGCGCTGGATTTCCTGGGTGCGTCCGCTGGCACCTTTACGTTCGCGTTCGACGCGCTTGCCGGTACTCTGAGGCAGCAAGCTGTATTCTGCGGTAATCCAGCCAGTGCCGCGGCCAGCCAGCCAATCCGGAACCTTGGGGAGCAGGGTGGCGTTGCAGATCACGCGGGTGCGACCCATTTCAATAAGGACGGAACCGTCGGCGGAACTGATAAAGCCGGTGGTCATTTTCAGGTTTCTGTATTCGTCAAACTTTCTGTCGGTGCGTTCGTATGCCATAGAAAAATCCTTTTTCAATTATGATTTATGAATTATAAATTATGAGATTTAGTTTGGCGCCTACGGCGCGATTATTAATCTCGTACCTCGTAATTTGTAATTCGTAATTAGAACTTAAGCGTTTCTACGACGCCTTTCTTGAAGGTGCCAAGGATGTACACGAAGCTGGTGTAGTTTTTGAGTTCTGCCAAGGCGGCCTGAGCGTTCTCGTCCTTGATGTTTGCTTCAAAGGAAACGTGGAAGATGTAACCCCAGGGTTTATCGGGGTGGGGGCGGCTTTCGCAACGGGTCAAGTTCAGACCTCGCTTGGCGAAACAGCCCAGGGCGTTGTAGAGGGCGCCTACGGCCTTGTCGTCGGCCAGTTCGAAAAGGATGGTGGTCTTGGCGTTCTCGCTTTCGGTGAAGTCTGCGGGAGTTTTCTGGATAGCGTAGAAGCGGGTGAAGTTGGTTCCCTTCAGGTTTTCGAGGCCAGCCTTCAGAATGTCCAGATTGTAAATCTTGGCGGCGTATGCGCTGGCGATGGCGCCCTCGTCGCGGTTACCGCGGGCGGCCAGTTCTTCGGCAGAACCTGCGGTATCGAATGCAGGGATTGCCTTGATCTGGGGGTTTTCTGCAAAGAAGTGTGAGCACTGGGCCAGAGCCTGGGGGTGGCTGTAGACGCGCTTCAAGTCTTCAACTTTTACGCCGGGCATAACGCAAAGGGTGTGCTCGATGCGGAGCATGACTTCGCCAACGATGCGGTGACGCCACTTGTAAAGCAGGTCGTAGTTCGCTTCGATGGAACCTGCCGTAGAATTTTCGATAGGGATTGCACCGCCGTCGGCTTCACCAGTTTCAATGGCCTGGTAAATTTCTTCGAAAGTGTCCATGGGCAAAGTTTCGATGTCTTCGCCAAAAAGGTAGTGGGCTGCGCAATCGCTGTATGCGCCCTTGCGGCCTTGGAATGCAATTTTCTTCATGACGTTAAGTTAGAAAATTTGCGGTTCCTGTTGCGAACCCCCTATTTAAAACGCTTGGCTCCCTTGTACTTGGGACTCCAGTATTTGTCGTTCATGGGGCTGATCATTACGCCCTTGCTGGTGCTGGCGTGGGTAAACCGGTCGCCGCTCATGTAGATGCCGATGTGGCTGATGCCCCAGAAGTCTCCGAAGAAGACCAGGTCTCCTTCCTTCAGGTCGCCGCGGCTCACCTTCTTGCCGCGTTCATCCTTGTAGATGCCTTCGGCGTTATGTTTGAGGGCGATGCCGTAAAGCTCCTTGTAGATGACCATGACGTAGCCGGAACAGTCGATGCCCGATTTGCTGGTGCCGCCCAGTTTGTAGCGGGTTCCCAACCAGGGCTTGATGACCCCTTCTAGGGTGGTTGCCTTCTTGGGGGTGGCGCGTGCTACTTCTTTCTTGTTGATGGCGGCGTGGGCCTTGGCCGAGGAATTCTGACGAGGCGGTTTTACCGTGTCTTGGGGAGTTGTTGTTGCTGTTGCGACAGCTGCAGGTTCAGAGGTGGTCTGTGGGGCTGGCTGCTGAGCCTGCGCTGTTCTAGCGGGCTTGTAGCCTCCAATCCGCCGATCGTATCCAGTACGAACAGGAAAGGAGCAAGCCGAAAGGAATGCCAGGGTTAAAGCAAGAAATAGAATATTTCTCAGGAGAGCCATCAAGCGAAATCTAAATATTTTTCGCTAGTCCAGGAATCCGTGAGGTTCGAATCCGAGGCTCTTTACCAATTCGAAATCGGTGGCGCTGTTGACTCCGGCGGTGGTCAGCATGTCGTCGGTGATGGTGGCGTTGGCTCCGCTCTTGAATGCCTTTGTACCGTAATCGCCTAGAACGCCGCGGCCACCTGCCAAACGCAAATAGGCCTTGGGATTGATAAAGCGATAGATGGCGACGATTCTGCAGAATTCGTCGTTGGTCATCTTGGGCAGATTTTCGAAAGGAGTTCCCGGAATGGCGTTCAACACGTTGATGGGGGTGGACTTGGCACCCAGTTCGCGGATGTCGATGCACATGTCGATGCGGTCTTCCATGGTTTCGCCAAGGCCCATGATTCCGCCGCTGCAAATTTCAAGGCCTGCGGCTACGGCATTCTGCAACACTCCGATTTTGTCATCGTAAGTGTGGGTGGTGCAAACGTCAGGGAAATGACGGCGGTAAGTTTCCAGATTATTATGGAAACGGGAAAGGCCCGCTGCCTTCAATTGATCAAACTGCTCGCGGTTCAGAAGACCGCTGCTGAGGCAAACGCTAAGCCTGGTTTCTTTCTTGAGGCGACGAATGGTTTCGCAAATCTGTTCTACGTCATTCTTGGTGAGAGTTCTGCCGGAGGTGACGATAGAATAGCGGGGGATGCCTGCGGCTTCCTTCTTCTTTGCGTCGGCTACGATTTCGTCGGCGCTGAGCAACTTGTATTCCGGAGCGCCGGTGTGGTAGTAGCTGGACTGTGCGCAGTACTTGCAGTTTTCGGAACAGCGACCGCTGCGGGCGTTGACGATGGAGCAGAAGTCGAAATCGTTGCCGTGGAGTTTTTCGCGGATTTCGTTGGCGGCGGCGGTCAATTCTTCCAGGTCAGCGTCAAGTAGCTTGATGGCATCTTCACGGGTGGTAACGTAACCATCATTCAAAATCTTGTTTTTCAGTTCCTGGACGAAAGACATAAAAACTCCTTGGTTCGCGGCATGTCCCGACGGCTCAAAATATAGAAAAAGGCGAGTGTCGCGACAGAAAATTTATTTTCTGGCATGACCTAGCCGCACTATATGCACTGGAAGAGTGCCATATAGAAAAAGGCGAGCTGTGCCCGCCTATACTATTTCTAATGCACGGCGATAACCGCACTCTATTAGAAAGAAATTTCCTTTACACCATCCTCGATGAGGTAAGGCATTTCTTCGTGCATGGTGACGCCTTCTGCAATCTTGCTCATGTCCAGATGGATGTAGTTGATGTCGCCATCGGCAAGGACGGTTCCGCTCATATCCATGATGCTGGCGTGGGTGATAAAGAATCGGGGAGTGATCTTTACGATCTCGCCGCGGCCGATCAACTGTTCGCCATAGGGAACGGGTTTGCGGTACTTGGTTTCAAGGGACATGGTGACGCCCCAGATAGATTCGTCGCCGCCTTCCTTGGCCCACACTGCGCGAAGTCCCATTTCGTCTAGCATGGCGGTAATGAGGCCTCCATGAACGCGACCGGGATAACTCTGATGCTGTTCGCGATACTGGAACAGACTCATGACGCTTCCGTCTTCCATATTGTAGAACGGAGCGCGGACCCCGTATTCGTTGTCCAGTCCGCACATCATGCACATCTTGCTGTTGTGCTGCTTGCTCACTACCTTGATGATGTTACTCATTCTAAAACTCCGTATCCTGTTGCGATTACTTTTTGGCCAACATAAAATCCAGTATCTTTACCAGGGTGTCGTTGTTCTTGCCGATGTTTTCGGCGCATGTTTTTCGGATGTCCTCGACGCTCTGAACGTACTTGCAACCGGATGCCGATTCAATTTCTTCGGCCCCGTTTTTCAACATGCTTTCCATAGATTCCAAGGTGGTTTCCAGATGGAACTGCAATGCCAATGCGCTGCCCAGGCGGAATGCCTGACGGGGGCATGCTTCGCTACGGGCCAAGGCTACGGCCTGTTTGGGAATGTCAAACGTTTCGCCATGCCAATGGAATGCTGTCATAGATTCGGACATTCCGTTTTCCCATTCCACGGGGAACCAACCGATTTCCTTTTCGGGATTTTTCCTGATGGCTGCGCCAAATGCGTTTGCAATCATCTGTGCGCCCAGACAGATGCCGAGAATGGGCTTGCCCAACTGAACCATGTCGCGACACAGTTCCTTTTCACGAACGAAATAAGGATAGTCGGCTTCGTCCAGGACGCTCATGGGACCGCCCATCATGATGGCGAAATCCACTTCGTCTTCGTGGGGAATCCTGTCACCGGCGTAGAGACGGACTACATGAACTTTATGACCCTTGGCCTGCAAATAGGGGAGAATGGCTCCCGGGCCTTCATATTCCACATGCTGAAAAATATAGACGTCCATAAAAATACCTCTGACCGAAATATAATAAACGCCTGTGATGGGAAAAATTAAAAGCAGGATTCCGAATAGTTCAATTGCATTTGTCTGTTGGAGGAGTAGAGCGTGTCTATGGTACAAGAACCATTGGTGGAAACATTGACATTATTTTTTTCGGAGAGACTTGATTCGTATCTCTCCTGAATATCTTCGCAATAGTCTAAAATTGACTCTCTGATATAGCTCTTGATTTTGTTTAAGCTAAGCCCTGTTTGGAATTTCTGAATGGAAACCTGCTAACATGATTGACGAAGGGTAAAGGTAGTTAATGAAATGCAAAAAGTCCCCGAGGCGTAACCTCGAGGACTTTTTAATGTCAGAGTCGCGACGGATGCCGCGGCTTTCACTTGCGTTGATTAGCGAACGACCTTGCGGTCGTCTTCGGTCATAGCGAGGAACTCAGCGACGGTCATAGCGCCCTTATCGCCTTCCTTACGCTTGTTGACGGAAACCTTGCCTTCGGCCATTTCCTTTTGGAGTGCTACGCACTCCCAACCGTGGCGGCTCGGCACAAACATCTAAGCGAGTAAAGCAGAAAAGCTTGCTTTTCTATTTTCGAGCGACATGTTTGGTACTTGTACAATGCCCACGCAAGCGTGGTCGCTGCTCTCGCCTTGGACGGTTGTCACCAACGAAAAACGCAGGCTTTTCCAGCCTGCGTTTTGTAATTGGGTCACGTCATGATTAACGAACGACTTGTCTGTCTGCTTCTGTCATTTTGAGGAAGTCGGCGACGGTCATAGAGCCCTTATCACCTTCCTTTCTCTTGTTGATAGAGACAAGTCCTTCGCTCATTTCCTTCTCACCGACAATCACCTTATAAGGGATCTTCTGGAGTTCGCACTGACGGAACTTGTAGCCAAGCTTTTCGTTGGATTCGTCGATGTCGCAGCGGACGCCGGCGTTCACCAGTTCGCGTTCCACCTTGTGGGCGTATTCAGCGAACTTTTCGGAGATGGGGAGGACGCGTGCCTGGACCGGAGCGAGCCACAGCGGGAAATCGCCCATGAATTCTTCGATGAGGATGCCCAGGAAGCGTTCGATGGAACCGACAGCTGCGCGGTGCAGCATAACGGGGATGTGCTTCTGGTTGTCCTTACCCACATATTCAGCACCAAGGCGCTGGGGCAGGTTGAAGTCCACCTGGATGGTACCGCACTGCCAATCACGGCCGAGGGAATCCTTCAGGGTGAATTCAAGCTGGACGCCGATGGCGTCCGCTGCTGCCCTCGGTCATGCCGAAATGCAAGCAGTTCGTCGCGACGCTCGGTTTGCAAGCTTTTCGGGCCATAGAAGGCACCTTCGCCCGGGTTCAAGATGTAGTCGAGGCCTGCAAGCTTGGTGGCTTCTTCAAGAGCTGCTTCTGCCTTGTCCCACAGTTCGTCAGAACCAACGCGGCGTTCCGGACGGGTGGAGAACTTCACCACGATGGAATCGAAACCGAAGTCGTGGTAGATTTCCTTCACGAGAGCGCAGAAGTCTGCCACTTCGGAAGCGATCTGTTCTTCGGTACAGAAGATGTGAGCGTCATCCTGCACGAAGCCGCGGACGCGCATCAAACCGTGCATGGTGCCGGCAGGTTCGTAACGGTGGCACTTACCGAATTCAGCAAGACGCATCGGAAGATCACGCCAGCTACGGAGGCCGGTGTTGAAGATCTGAATGTGGCAGGGGCAGTTCATGGGCTTCACAGCCATTTCAACGTCGCCAGCCATGGTCTTGAACATGTTTTCGTTGTACTTGTCGGCGTGGCCGGACTTGATCCACAAAGTCTTGTTCACGATTGGGATGCAAGCATCCCAGCTCTTCGGCTCGGCAATGCCCACGCAAGCGTGGTCACTGCTCTCGCCTTGCATCGCTGTCCGGAGTAATGACTTCAAGGTAGCCACGAAATCTGCTTATTATGGGCGTTCCCGCACATATATGTGCGGTCGGGCTATATTGCAAGGCCACCCGTGCGCACCTGCGGCACGCCCGCGCGGCTCTTGCAACCAAGCCTCGCTCCGCGAGTCTTGTCCCCAAGGGGTCACTATCCCTAACGCAAAACATCTTCATGCTTAAATTGATTCTTTTGAAGAAATTATAATTACCAGGTATTCGTCTTGAAAGTGATGGACCTCTGCTATGTCGAGGCGGATCTCCTGACAAAACGTTCAGGCGACACCTTGGAAATCGAATATGGCCCCGACCGTGTGGAATCGACATGCACGTGCTATAGCGACCACTGGTTCGATATTGCCCCCGAAAACAAGGACATCAGGTATTTCAAGTTCAGCGGAAAAATCTACGAAATTGACCCCGGCCCCGCTCCAGGACCTTCGAAAAAAGTAAAAAAAGCAGACGAAGGCCCTGAACTGACAGATGCCCGAGACGGACAAGTTTACAAGACGATTCAACTCGGCGAACAGACCTGGATGGCCGAAAATCTCAACTTTGAAATTGAAGATGGTGTCCAAAGTTGGTGCAACGGAAACAAAGGCGAAAACTGCGATAAGTACGGTCGTCTATACACACTCGCCGCCGCAAAGACAGCCTGCCCACCCGATTGGCACTTGCCTTCAGTTGATGAGTGGCCCACAAAGGGGAATGGTGGTTACTCGGCGTTTTACGCTTATGGCGTTGAGGGTTGGGGAAATGCAAAAGACGAATACGGGTTCGCAATTTTGCCCGCAGGGAACTATCAAGCAGAATTCCAAAATTATCTTGAGCCGGGCCTTTTAGCATTCTTTTGGACATCCACAATAGACAAACTCAATCATAATTGTCCTAAAATGATTCATGTTGGCGACGGTTCCGAAGGAATGGTAAGCGTCTGTAGCGACAACGAAAACGACGGATTATCAGTCCGCTGCGTAAAGGACTAGATTTACAATATTATATTTATAGCCATGAACATAAGGCTGCGTAAAATTCTGAGAAAAATATTCCTTTCTTCTACCGCGTTTCTATGGTTCGGATGCGATAACGATACGGCAAGCGACCCGAAAGACTCGCCGACGGAACCAACGCCGTTTATCGACATAGAACAGGAATTGTCTAAAATATCGCAACCCGATACGACCGGATTAAGGGGAAAGTGCATTTCGGCATACAGTTTCTGCAAAACTATCGAAGATTTCAACGCATATTACTACAACCGACAATGGGCCTCGAGTATTGCTCAAGAAAAAATAGATTCCCTTCTTAACGCACCGCAAAGTTCCCTATTTTCAAGCATAAAGAAATCCTGCTATAAAGACTTAATCGAGCTTGAATTCATGCCGGAATACGGGGTTCCGCCATGCCATGATGTCTTGGAAATAGAGGCTTTCGAACCATCTACCCACGAGGACTCGGTTTTCATTGAGGAACATAAAGCCCGTTACGAAGCCTACTTAAAAAAATACAATCTTACCGAATGCGAATCTGGTAGCGTCGTTGTCGGCGACAAATACATCGAGGCCATCTTGGAAAACGACCAATACGAGAGGAGCATCATTCAAAGTAGGCTTGAGGAAATCAATGAAAAGGCTGCCGCATGCGACAACCTTGAAGAGGATGACGTTTTATGAAAAAGAGCCTAATTTACCTGATAGCCGTTTCTCTGTGGCTTCTGGCCTGTAGCGATTCGTCGTCGGAACCGCAAAAAGAAGAATACGATATAAGCGGATGCTGCTCCGGGGAATGGACTATCGAAAGAATCATTTCGATCAATAGTCTTGGAGATACCATAAACATACGAAATGGAGATTCCACATATACAAATAAGGGCGTGTGCAATCCACCGCCTCCGAGTGTAATGACTTTCATGTGTGCTGAAACTCCGTTTAGATTTGTTGATTCTGTCGTTATAGATTCAAGCATTTCATCTTCTAGCGCCCCACTTTCGTCTTCATCGCTTTTCACACCTGTTCCCCGCTCGTCGAGCAGTTACAGCCTATCGCGAGAAGAAACGATAGACTCGACACGCGAAACGGTATATCGACTTTTATACCCGACACCCGAAGGAACGCTCGATACGGGATTCTTTGCCACGGGAGAATGCACCGTTAAAGCGGACGGTTCGTTTGAATGCGAGCAGCGGAGTTGCATAGAGGATATTGGCGGACGCATAAAGATTAATAATATCTCCTATCCGGCAAGTTACAAAGACCATGAAAAACTCGGCATCTATTTTCACGCAAGCACTGAAAAAACTCAACTTATCGATATCAATCTGGGTGACAGTGCACTCACGGAATTCATTCCCTACGCCAACATCCCCGAATTTGATACCGCCGACGCATTAAGCCGCCTCGCCGTTTTATCCGCAAAGACCTGCACGACATTAGAGCGCTTTGTTGGGCATTACCAGTTACAGGCAGAAGGACTTCCCGAAGGAATCATTCTTTACCGCGACGGTGCGGATATCGACAAACGACAAATCTCAACCGAATCCTATACCATGCTATTTTCCAAGGAAGATTTCAACACTGTCGAAAAGAGCGTTTCGGATACCGCATGGTTAAGGGAACACCGCGAAGAACTTTATAGCGAAGAGGACTACGCCGATTATCCGTATTACGCCTACGTTGACCCCAAATACACGGCTGCAATCAACAACTTTGGCTGCGGGGTCGTTTCGTTTTCTTACGAAGCAGACCCAATAGCGGGCTACTGCCACGGATGGCAAGTTCCCGACCTAGAAAAGGAATACTCCTTCCGTCTTATCAATATTTCGGACAAAGTTCCAGAAACCCCATTCCAATGGAAACTGCTTTACATGGACCAGTATGGTCGCGGCGGCTCGCTGAACGTCACGACACAATTTGAGTAAGTTGCTATGAAAATAATTCGCATAAGGATGATTTGACAAATGAAAAAGAGCCTTGCAATCATAGTACTTTCGCTATTGGCACTTTTAGGGTGCACCAACGACAATTCGAGTAGCGCAGAAAACATCCGAGACATAAGTTCTACAGACCTTTTCACTGTAGACTCCATTTCGGATTGCATTATAGAAGAATCCGTATTAGAAGATCTCATAGAAATGGATTCAATCCATATTTTCGAGAAAAACCTAAAGCAGAGTTTTCATTTCCCTACATACATCAATGACTCGAAAGAAAAATATCATGCAGAAACCCGCAAGAATGGCGATACCTTGATTTTTTCCATGGTAAAAAAAGATGATGGTGTAGAAACGGCTTTATTCTGCCCCGTCAGGGTTTACGTCACTCTAAATGAAAATCTTAATGAAAAGTATATTGCAACAAAAATGGGCGTATATAGGGTTGTTCTGCATCATCAATGCGTCGTTTTGGACCCCGTTTATATGGAAGTTAGCAGTTCATCTTCTAGCGCCCCACTTTCTTCATCTTCGCTTCATAATTCCGATTCTATCCAAACACTGGAAGCATTTCTCGAAAAATACGACATAACAGACTATTCCTTTGATAAAAATGTTCTCGCTTACAACGAGACTTCCGGCTACTGCGATGCGTTGCAGAACACCTGCTTCGAAGCACCGGGCATAAGCGAGTTCAGAACATTAGGGCTGCACAGGTTCGAGGCAAACGACATCACTGCATTGACGACAATTTTTCCGCACGCTGCGGCAGCGATGAACAATAAAATCGAGGGGTGCCCGCTTTATGTGCTGAATATCAGCGACACTTCGCCCGCAATCCACATTCTCACCAACATCACGAAAGACACCATCACCATCGTAAATATCAGCGACGAGTGCGCCTATGAGCCGAGACCCTTCGACATGAATGTCGGATTCTTGTTCACCTATTGCGACGAACTTTCCGAAAATCCCGAAGTCGTCACCACACAAGTGTTTGACGACAAAATGGAATGCGGAACAATTGAATACGCGGAATACATAAGCGAAAGACTCTAAAAATCAACCTAATCTATGGCGGGGGGCAAAATATAAACGGATGCACTGCCCTCATGATAATAAGCCAAAAGATTTTTTGCTGCGAAACAGAGCCAACTAACTTTAGTCCTTCAGACACCGAACAGACCTGGCTGAGTCCAGAACCAAGCCTCGCTTCGCGAGTCTTGGCCCCAAGGGGTCACTATCCCTAACGTAAAAAAGCGAAACCCAAATAGGATTTCGCTTGCAAAATTAATTTAAGGATTAAAGTGGACGTATTTAACAAGAGTTGTATCAGCACCTGCTTTTATCAGAATGTCTGTGAACTTCTTTTGAAGCTCCGTTTGATTCCAATAACCAAAATTACAATAGTCCAATTCTACCATATCGCTTGATTTTTGATTTACGGAATATCCTCTATCAATTAAATCTTGGAAGTAAAACAGTTGGTCTTCTTCTGATAAAAAGGTAAGGGTCCCCAACTGATCACAAAATTCGTGTAAGATAGAATAACTACCGCTTATACTTTGTCGAATGCTATCAATGTTTGGTATAAAGGGGAGTAGCTCGTTGTACCATTTTCTTGCAATTTCACTTCCAAATTCTCCATCCATTGCCTTTGTTATAGTGCGATAGACTGTTTCGCCATTTATCGGATAACCCTTGCTTATCGCATATCGGACAAGGTTTGTATCTCCAGCCCACATGGCTTCCGTTGCGAATCCGTATCCGAGGTTTCTTGCCACGGAGTCCATACCGTTGTCTATAAGGTAATATATTGTTGAATCTGCACCAGTCTTCCAAATCAAATCCCATATGACTTCCTGGTTCGCATAAGAGGATGAGTCATATAGGTTCATGTCTAATGAAGCGCAGTTTTCGATACTCTTTTTCAGTGAGGCAAGATCACTGTCTTGAATTGCCTTCCACAAACTGGAGTCTGTAACAAATTTTTCGCAACCTTCATTTAATTGCAGTGAATTTTGTTTTTCGTTATTAGCACTTGAGGAATCGTCGGAACATGCGATAAATAATGTTATCAACCCAAATAAAAGTATGAACTTTTTCATTTGCAACTTCCATTTTTTGTGAATTGATCGTAATCAATTTTTTGAGTTTGCTTACCCTTCAAATAATTTTAGGGGCAAGAATTCTTTCATCAACGAAAAATGCTTGTCAAGGGAATACAACGCCAAATCGTTCTGTATGGCACTTTGGGCGATCATTAAATCGGGAATGCCGACTCGATTTACGCCATGTTTCAAGTTTTCGGTTTGCATGGAAATTAGGCTTGTCCAATCTATGCTCATTGAAACCTTGGGAACTTGCAAGAGCAAATGTTCCAGTTCTGTCTCTTTTCTATGACGAATGGATGGGACTAGTTCCGTGAGAATCAAATCATTTACACAGACTTTTCCTGAATCAATTAGTGAGTCTAAATGCGTGGAATTGATTCCGTTGTGAAAATAATCTATCCATACAGAAGTATCGACAAGAACCATTAAATTCGTCCTCGCATAGAATCCATATCAATGTCGAGGTCGACTTTCCCTTTAAACTTTTTTAATCCTGCGATGGATTTTGTTTTCAGCAGATTTTCCAAAGCGAAAACAACCACATCATCTTTTGATGTGATTTTGGTAACGACCATAGCTTCTTCAAGAAGTCTCTCGGGAATTTCTAGAGTGGCAACCATAAGTACCTCGCTTTCTTTCGCTTTAATATACATATATAGGACACAAAAGTCAAATGATGAAGGTTTGGCTTTCACGGACAAATCAAAAAGGCAGGCTCTTTCGAGTCTGCCTTTTTAATGCTAGATCCTTCGACTTCGTGCTTACGCACTTCGCTCAGGATGACACCTTCGGGGTCAATTAGCGAACAACCTTGCGGTCTTCTGCAGTCATTTCCAGGAACTGAGCGACGGTCATCTGACCCTTGTCGCCTTCCTTACGCTTGTTGACGGAAACCTTGCCTTCGGCCATTTCCTTTTCACCAACGATGATCTTGTACGGAACCTTCTGGAGTTCGCACTGACGGAACTTGTAGCCAAGCTTTTCGTTGGATTCGTCGATGTCGCAGCGGACGCCGGCGTTCACCAATTCACGTTCCACCTTGTGGGCGTATTCAGCGAACTTTTCGGAGATGGGGAGGACGCGTGCCTGGACCGGAGCCAACCACAGCGGGAAATCGCCCATGAATTCTTCGATAAGGATGCCCAGGAAGCGTTCGATGGAACCCACGGCTGCGCGGTGCAGCATAACGGGGATGTGCTTCTGGTTGTCCTTACCGACATATTCAGCACCGAGGCGCTGGGGCAGGTTGAAGTCCACCTGGATGGTACCGCACTGCCAATCACGGCCGAGGGAGTCCTTCAAGGTGAATTCAAGCTTCGGGCCGTAGAAGGCACCTTCGCCCGGGTTCAGAATGTAGTCGAGGCCAGCAAGCTTGGTGGCTTCTTCGAGAGCGGCTTCAGCCTTGTCCCAAAGTTCGTCGGAGCCTACGCGACGTTCCGGACGGGTAGAGAACTTCACCACGATGGAATCGAAACCGAAGTCGTGGTAGATTTCCTTCACGAGAGCGCAGAAGTCAGCCACTTCGGAAGCGATCTGTTCTTCGGTACAGAAGATATGAGCGTCATCCTGCACGAAGCCGCGGACGCGCATCAAACCGTGCATGGTACCGGCAGGTTCGTAACGGTGGCACTTACCGAATTCAGCAAGACGCATGGGGAGGTCACGCCAGCTACGGAGGCCGGTGTTGAAAATCTGAATGTGGCAGGGGCAGTTCATGGGCTTCACAGCCATTTCTACGTCGCCAGCCATGGTCTTGAACATGTTTTCGTTGTACTTGTCGGCGTGACCGGACTTGATCCACAAAGTCTTGTTCACGATTTCCGGAGTGATCACTTCCAGGTAACCGCGACGGTCGATCTTACCACGGATGTAGTCCTTGAGGGCGTTCACCATCTTGGTGCCGTTGGGGTGCCAGAACACCATGCCAGGAGAATGGTCTTCGATGTGGTACAGATCCATTTCCTTACCGATGCGGCGGTGGTCGCGCTTTTCGGCTTCTTCAAGGAACTTCAAATAGGTTTCCAGGCCTTCCTTGTCGGCAAAGCAGGTGCCGTACACGCGGGTCAGCTGGTCGCTGTTCTGGTCGCCGTGCCAGTATGCACCTGCGAGAGAGAGCAGCTTGAAGGACTTCAGCTTGCCAGTGCTGGGAACGTGGGGGCCTGCACAGAGGTCTTCCCAGTTCTTGCCCGGTTCGCCGTTTGCATAGAAACTCAGGGTGCCGTCGGCGCCTTCGCGAGCCAGAGCGCGTTCGGCGTTGTCGGTCTTGTACTTGTCGCCAGCGGTGCGCTTCAGGCCTTCTTCACCGGAAACAACCACGCGAGTGAACGGGCGGTCTTCCTTGATGATTTCCTTCATGCGCTTTTCGATCTTTTCGAAATCAGACTGCTGAAGCGGAGTCGGTGTCATCAAATCGTAGTAGAAGCCCTTTTCAACTGCTGGACCGTAAGCGAGCTTTGTGCCCGGGAACAGGTCGCAGATGGCTTCTGCCATCACGTGGCTGCAGGAGTGGCGGAGCAGCATCAAGCAATCCGGATCGTCATTGTTCGGAGTGATGATCTTGAAAACGCCATCTTCAGTGAGAGGGCGGGAGAGGTCCAGGACCTTGTCGCC
This sequence comes from Fibrobacter sp. UWH9, assembly GCF_900129715.1. Taxonomy (NCBI): domain Bacteria; kingdom Pseudomonadati; phylum Fibrobacterota; class Fibrobacteria; order Fibrobacterales; family Fibrobacteraceae; genus Fibrobacter; species Fibrobacter sp. UWH9. The sequence continues at coordinate 81,233 of NZ_FQWP01000015.1, forward strand.
CAGCTTTACACCGAGAGCCTTGCGTGCGAGGCCTTCAGAAATGCTCTTTGCTACTTCGAGGCCGGTGGTGCCAGATTCAACGGTACGTACGCTGCCATCGGGCATGGTGAGGTTGATTTGAGACATAATAATTTCCTTTTTTGGGCAGTTCTTGCCCGGTTCCGCAGAAATACGACATCTGACGGTGCGGCCAAACATAGAATTTGAAGAGCGTCGTGGCAAACGGCTTTTGGGCGTTGCCGCGGCATCAGCCCGCGGCCGGGCTGTCGCGTTATCGGCTAGCAAGGCTCGCCGTCCGTTCAGCCTCGCTTTGCGAGTCCGAATGGCTTCGCCACTTCCATCCCTAACGCACTATGGTAATATAAACCTTGCTCTGTGTAATGGTTTGTATTATATTTTGATAAAATTGCTTCGGCTCGGAAATACCCAAATGTGAACATTTGGGTGCTTCGCTCGCCTTGCATATTTT
>NZ_FQWP01000019.1:0-62371 GCF_900129715.1 Fibrobacter sp. UWH9
GAACAATCGGCCGAGAAAACGACTTGGATTTCTCACCCCATTAGAGTATATTTCTAGGCAAGTTAAACAAATTTACTTGGCGACTTAAATTCGCCTAGTATTAGACGACAGTGAATTTTGGACGTTGGTGGTGATAGGGATGGTGCAACCAAAGCTATCAAGGGCGTAATTATTTGCCGATTCCAGTCTCCTTGATAACCTGGTTGCACCAAATTTATGAGCCGTTGAGGGATGCTCTTGGGGCGTGGTGACTTAATCCTTGTCTCCAAATGGGCAGCAGCAGTCGAAAGAAACGTCTTCGTATTCGTTCATAAGGAAGAACTCCTCCATGCGATATTTGGCCTCTTCGGTGGCGTAGTTTTCATAACGGTTGTTAAACTTTTCCTGGTCAAAGTTGATTTCCTCCAGGGCTTCATCAATAGAAATTTCAGTGAGGGGGCGGCTGTATTCGTATTCCTTGTGACCATTCTGGAAAAGTCTTCCGTCGGGAGCGATCATCAGGTAGCTTTCTGTCATGACATCGTTGTCTTCAACGAAAATGACGTTGTTTGGTTTTTGGGGTGCGCTGAAGGCCGCCAAGAAATTGCTCAGAGGATCTTTCTTTGGCATTTTTTCTTCCTTGAGATTGTTGAACAGGAAGGTGTTGAACTTGAAATCAGAAATGCCTTCTTTTCCATCAAAAGGCAGCTGACGAAGAATCTTCCACTTGTCAATTTTCAGTTCGGCCATACGGTCCACAAGAATTTCGTTGAAGTTGTATTCGTTCACTACGGTGTTGATTTTGATATTGAGGCCAGGATTAAGAGTGCGGAGTTCCTCCAACTTTTCCTTCAACTGCTGAAAGGAAATAGTCTTACCATTGCATTCCCTGCCTATTCTCACATTGGTTTTGTGATCGAAGGAATCAATGGAAACTCCTACCTGGGAAATCAAGTGGACGAAGGGACGGATGTATTCAAGATGGCTTCCGTTGGTAATAATGGAAATTTCGAAGTCCATTTCGTGAGCCATTTTGATGACCTGCCAAAGACGTTCCTGCTGCAGAATGGGCTCGCCACCTACGATATTGAGACGCTTTTGGGTGAAGAGGCAATCTTCGAGGCGAATGCTTTTAAGATTTTCAAGTATCTTTCGGACATTGTCTGGGTTTGTCCAGATTTCCTTGACTCGATTCCATTTCGCAAAACAGTATTTGCACTTGTAGTTACAAGATTCGGTGATGTGCCAGTTGATGACGATGGTCTTGATGTTCATTAGTGGGCTCCTGGGTTTATCGGATGATAGTGCCTGTTTGAATGAGATAGTTGCGTAGATATCTGAGGTAATCTCTCTTGAAGTTGGAATAGGCGCGTGGATCGCTGGGGGTACACGGAACAGAGAAGAACATTCTCGCTCCTTTTGCGACATGCTTGATTACCGTATGTTTTCCCTTGCGAACGACTTGCCAAAGGCCTGTAGCCAAAAGGCGGTTGCAGAGGGTGTTGATTTCTTTGTCGGTTGACAGATTTGCCATTTAGAACTCCTTTCTTGGGTAAAATTTTTGCTTGAAGACAAAAATCTCCATGGACTTTTGCGGTTGCAAAAGCCTTTATCCCTCGTAAGATTGTATTGTGGTTATGTTTAGAAGAGAATGACTGCTAAAACATAAAACCCTATATGTTTTGAGCAGTTTGTCCGCTCATTAACATATAGGGCTTGAATAATTGGAAGTTGACAATAAAGATGAAACTTTATTTCAATTACTCAATTTTTACCTCATCACAGTAATTTAGAGCGAAGGTCATATAAATCAAGTACAAGGAAATCTCCATATTGTACTGGGAATAGAAATCCATGAACTTTACACTTTGGACATCGCTGACGTATGTATCGTTTACAAGGAACATGATGTTCAGCATTTTCTCAAGGCGGATTACGAAGGTTCCATTTTCGTCGTCAAGCCCTTTGCATTGAGAGTAGTCAATATCCGGATTTTTATTCGTTTTATTGTTTTCAATATACTCAATACACTTGTAGATGGGAAGGCATTCCTTTTTCCAGTCACCACCATTACATCTTGTCTCTTTATATTTTTGAGAATCCAAAATTTTGAAAATTCTTGGAGCGCATTTATATTTTTCTTGTACATAAAGAATCAGCGTGTCAAACAAGTTTTCTGCTTCATTTTGAAGATATATGTTCTGAAAGAAAACGTCATCGTTTTGAATTGAGGAATCTACAGGTGAATTTAGTCTAAATCCTACACGTTCTGCCCATAAGTCCGTATTTAAAAGAAGATGGAATTCTGATAGTGCTATAAGCAGGTTTTTCCAATTGGAAGGTTCTAATAATGCTTTTACATTTGCAAATTTGGTATGGTGAGAATAGGCGTTTCTATCGCGGTAAAGATAGCGCGTCTCTAGTCCCTTGCTGTTGATTTTTACCCAATCAAGAGAACCATCATCAAAGTATTCGTTGTCAGTTTCCCAAAGACATTTACATTGGATGGAACGCTCGAATCCATGGATAAAATAATCTTTTGGGTTTTGCGTACCTTCTTTTACAAAAGAACTTGATGTAAATGGATAGAATTTTTGGGCAAAGGTCTCTATCTTGAAACCGCAATCAATTTTCCTAAGTTTTTCATGATTCATTCTTGAATCATCATTGTACTTGCGAATTTCGTCAATCTTGTTTTGATCCTTCTCTTTTTTTGAAATATCCTTTATATCAATATGTAGCAAACTTTTCTGTTGTTCGCGAATGTAGTTGAGTTCGTTAACAATAGCGTCCTTGCTTGCGGGCTCAATTCGGGACAAATTGTAAGCGAGTAAGATAACGCTCCAGTAATCTTTTACCTTGTCTAAGGATAGGTTAACCTCGTTTTCTACGCCGATTTCTACGCCGATTTTTTTTAATAAATCATTGAACCATTTGTTAACCTTATTGATGTCCTTATATTCCCGATCCATTGTGGCATTACAGAAAGGAATAGACATTTTTTCGCGTTCAGAATGGGGTTGATATATGTTTTCATCGTTATCGTAGTATAGACCTATTTTATCAAAAATGACAAACCAAAGGAAATATTGAAGTAAATCTTTTTTCAGGCTTGTAGAATTATCTAGACCTAAATCAATATCTTGTTGTTGTTTCTGAATACGTAATATTTCTGCTGTTCTCGCTTTTTTTATTCGATCTTTGTATCCACCAAAAATATTATAATAGCGACGATATTCCTTGCCTTGCCAATTTTTACTATCTAATTCAGCATTCTTTTGCACTTCGAATTTTAGAGCATTGTCAATGAGCTTTAGATAGTGTTTTCTAAGTGTAAATGACTCTTCCTTCTCTTCCATAAAAAGGCTGGCGAATTCGTCAATATCCATCTCTTTGGAAAGCATATAAAGGCAGGCAAGGATTCCGTAGTTATCAGAAATTTCTTCCTTGAAAAGGTATATAATCTTTTCAAACAGCTGGGAAGGAGTTGTGTAATAGTCGTCCCTTTTGAAACCGGCGAATTTCATGGGGCGAGCTTGGCCTTCAAAATACTTAAAGGAGTTGATAAAATCAACCTGAGCACGGTGATCGTCTAGGCTGTGTGCTATAGAGTAACGGTTGAAGAAAATTTTTGCAACCAATTCTTCTACAAGATACTGCTTTTGATCGGGCCTAATAACGCAGTCAATGCAGAGTATATCATATATTTTTTGAATGTCTATACATGGCAGTACCTCGTGCGTGTAGCCATTTTGAGCAATTCGCCTTTCCATGAAAGGAAGCTCCGTGTACATGAACTTCTTGTTCATGGTCTGCAGATCACAGAAGATATAGAAGTATTTGAGCAAAGTCTCATTTACAAGAATATCGAATTTGCCTATATCTTCAGCATTGCTTACATAACTAAAAAGAGACTTAAAATGATGGTACCAATATGCTATTTCATGAAGTTGGTCCTTTTTTTCAGGATGATGACTAGCACATATGGTGATATAAAAACCAAGTGCGTATTCAAAATGCTCCTTGGGCATATTTCCCTCCATTAGGGTATAACATGCCTGGGGCTTGTTTCCGTATTGTTTGTTTTGTTCAAAGAATTCTCGTTCTTGATCAATATTCTCATTCAACAACTGGTTATGGTGAATATACTGAATAGCGTCTAGAATCGATGCCTTTTGTGATTCTATGGTATCAGCTAAAAAGTCCCTGTCTTTGACTTGAATTGCTTTGGTAAAGAAGTAGAAGATAGCTCTTGTGCTAAAGATGAGGGCTACATTCTCGTTGGTAAAATCAGCCTTGTTTTCTTCTGATTCTTGCAGAACGTTGAACTGCTCGGAAACAGATTTCTTTACATCCAGCAGCGTTAAAGGCTGGTCCGACGACACCAAAATATCCTGCTTCGTGCGTCGAACTTCGGAGGACTTAATCATATCCTGTAAGAGGATTTGTAGATTTGGTAAATTTTTTTTCATAATATCTTTCACTTTGGACTTTATGTTCGGTTATTTTTCAGCGTTGACTGGAGATATTGCATTTTAGCCTTGAAACGAGCGATAATCTTGCTGGCGTTTGTCTTCTCAATGCCGTACTTGGCGGCCATTTCCTGTTGCTGCATACTTGGAGAAAATTCCTTGCATGTTGCTGATAAGAATTCGTATTTATGGCACAAATTACCGTAATCACCAAATTCATGGAAGATTGAATTCAGATAAAGCGAAAGGAAAGGCCTGTGTCTCTCGTTCTCTCGCTCCCATGTACGGGTAATGGTGTCCAATATGTTGTCGTCAATTTGGACGGTCTCTGTGGAGTGGTGTTCCGTGGGTTCATTGCTGAGTGCTGTTTCGCTGTCTGCAATGGTGTCTTTTTGGATCTTCTTAAGATTTTCAGAATCCCCTACGATTGCATTTTGTCGCCCTTTAAGAATTGCATTTTTTAATGCGCTGTTTAGATAGTGAGAAAACTCGCTTTCTTTAGGATTGTAGTTGGCGAATACGGAAGTGATTGTTTTGGATATCTCTAAACCGGCGTTCTTGATATCATCCCGTTTCCAATAAAGAGGGCAATAATCTCTAAATACACAAGCCGCAAATAGCTTACTGATGGTAAGCCTTCGGGAGTCCATGTTAGAACGATTCTGTAAAGATTGATATTCTCTACAGAGCTCCTCAAGCTCTTGCAAAATGTTCAATTCCTTTTCGTTCATGGTTACATCTCAAAGAAATTGTCAATCATTTCCTTTGCAGTTTCTCCATTCGGAGCTTCCATGGATGCGGTAAGCGTATTCAAATAGTACAGGGAGGTAATGTCATAGATCTTCTGGGATCCATCGATGATATTGTTGTCGGAATCGTAGTTGATCTTGCCGTAAATAATGTTCTGGATGTTTGCGTTATAGAATTTCTCCGCAAAGGACAGGGTAGAAAAGAGCAGGATGGGTAGAGTCTTTTGCCCATAGGTGATATCCACAAGGATGTCTGCGCCGTCTTCTAGTTCGTTAATAAGCTTCCTGAATCGATTTTCATGGGTGCGAAGATCTTCGGAATATTCTTCGATGATTTCGTTGTATTGGATATTCGCGCCAATGCCTTGGTTCAACAGATCCAGTTCCTCATTAAAAAATCTTGAGTTTTCAAGGTAATTATTCTTGGAATCTTTGGTGATGAACTTTACGATTTTTACGGATTCTCCCTTTTTAAGGCTTTTTGCCAATACGGCGTTAATGGGGAAACGTACGTTGCCCTCGTATTCAATTTCGCTATTTCCATCCACAGGGTAATGTTTGGGATCAGATGCCTTTTTCATGGGGATATTCACAAAAACAATTTTCATTTTTTACCTCTAATCTCTATATAGAGTAAAAATAAGTCGCAGTTGACAAAAAATTGAATGAAAATTAAAAAATCCCTTTGAGAGTTGTTTTATTTGAATTTTTTGGAAGTTCTATTGTCTTACTTGCTTCTTTTAACTTAATAAGTTAAATTTTAAGTTAAAAAGCGATGAAGTGCAAAGGGGCGGAACATTATGGCAAAGAGCGTCGGCGGAATCACTTACAAGACCATCAACGGTAAGCGTTATGCGTATTACCAGTGGATGGAAGATGGCAAGCAGCGTTCCCGCCGCGTGAAGGATGAGGAACTGCCGGCGCTTTTAGCAGAGATAGAACAACGCAAGGCTAAGAAGGATGCCTCTTCGCTCACGAAAGGCTTGTTGCTTCGCGATAATGGGGCGGCTTATTTTGCTGGTGGAGCTCTTGTCGCCGTGACGAATGGCTCGGCTGGACAGTCTTTCAAGACAGATGTGAAGCTTGGCGTCACCCTGAAGAATTTTTCGGCCAATGTTCTGCAATGGAAAAAACGCGATGGCTTTGAACGTCTGCGTGGTTACATTTATGGCCCTGGCAATGACCGTGTTTTCATTCTGTATGGGCTTCGCCGCACGGGTAAGACGACTTTGATCCGCCAGCTGTTTGGAGAGATGGCGCCTGGGGACTTGGTGAAGACGGCTTTCGTCCAGGTAAATTCAAGGAACAGTCTTGCGGACTTGAACGCTGATCTTAAAATTCTGGAGGGTGCGGGCTTCAAGTATGTGTTCATCGATGAGGTGACGATGCTTGCCGATTTCATCGAGGGGGCGGCCCTGTTTGCAGATGTGTTCGCTTCCTGCGGCATGAAGATTGTTCTTTCGGGTACAGACTCTCTGGGTTTTGTTTTTTCCGAGGATGAACAGCTTTACGACCGTGCGGAAATGTTGCACACCACATTTATTCCGTATCGCGAATTTGAGCGTGTTCTTGGTTTGAATGGTATTGACGAGTACATTCAATATGGCGGTACCATGAGCATGGGCGGCCGTGAATACAATAAGGACCGTTTTACCTTTGCGAATGTGAAGAGCGCCAATGAGTATGTGGACAGCGCCATCGCGAAGAATATTCAGCATTCCCTGAAATGCTACCAGTACGAAGGTCACTTTCGTTCGTTGAAATCTCTGTACGAGGCGGGTGAGCTGACCAATGCCATCAACCGCATTGTAGAGGACATCAACCATCGTTTTACCTTGGATGTGCTGACTCGTGATTTTCGTTCCGGTGATTTGAGTTTGTCGGCAAAGAATTTGCGTAGAGACAGGTTTCACCCTACGGATATTTTGGACCGAGTGAATGTGGTGAAGGTTACTGCACGCCTGATGAAGAATCTTGATGTGAAAAATCGTCAGGAAATGAGCGTCGCTATTTCCCAGGACCATGTACGGGAAATTCGTGAATACCTTGACTTGCTGGATTTGACGGTTGACATTGATGTGGAAAACTTTGGGAATTTCAATCAACGGGAGCGATTGACCACGATTTCACAGCCGGGACTTCGCTATGCCCAGGCGAAGGCTCTGATTGATTCCCTTTTGCTGGACGATGCCTTTCGTAGTTGTTCCCTGGTGGAGCGCAAGTCTATTGCGGAACGTATTCTTAATGAAATCAAGGGCCGCATGATGGAAGAAATCGTGCTGCTCGAAACAAAAATGGCGCGACCTGATTGCCATGTTTTTAAGTTGCAGTTTGCGGTCGGCGAGTTCGACATGGTTGTTGCAAATTCTGAAAATGCGACCTGCGAAATCTATGAAATCAAGCATTCCGAAATTGTGGCAAAAGAACAGTATCGCCACTTGAAGGATGCAAAAAAGAGCCGCGATACGGAGTTCCGCTACGGCACCATTGTAAGCAAGAACGTGATTTACCGCGGCGCGTCACAGGTGATTGATGGTATTAATTACTTGAATGTGGAAGAATATTTGCGCGAACTTTAGTTTTGCTAAATTTGTTCTATGCCCGAAAAAGTGCCTCAGTCAAAGTCCGCGCAGCATCCTTCACAGGATCCCGCACAGGCCTCAAATGACGTCGCGGTCTCCCGCAACATCTATCTCGACGCATTCCTGACTTTCTTCAAGATAGGGCTGTTTACTATCGGTGGCGGTTACGCCATGATTCCGCTGATCGAGGCGGAAATCATCGAGAAGAAGAAGTGGGTGGGCAAGGAAGAATTCCTGGACCTGATGGCCATTGCCCAGAGCTGTCCGGGTGTGTTCGCCATAAACATCGCCATCTTTATCGGTTACCGTTTGCGTCGCGTGAAGGGTGCCATTGTAAGTTGCATCGGCACGGCGCTGCCCTCCTTCATTATCATTCTGCTGATCGCGTTGTTTTTCCATCAGTTCAAGGATAATGAAATCATCGCGGCGGCATTCCGCGGCATTCGTCCTGCGGTGGTCGCCCTGATTGCCGTTCCCACTTACAACCTGGCGAAGAAGGCGAAGTTGAACCGCTACACCTTCTGGGTTCCCATTGTGAGTGCCCTGCTGATTTGGCAGTTGGGAGTTTCTCCCATCCTGATCATTATCGCGGCAGGAATCGCTGGCTACATCCTGGGCCGCGGAGGCAAGAAATGATCTTCCTCCAGCTGTTCATTACATTCTTTAAGATCGGCCTGTTCGGGTTCGGTGGCGGTTACGGCATGCTCTCGTTGATTCAGCAGGATGTGGTGGTCAATCACCCCTGGATGAGTTCTGCCGACTTTACCGACATCGTGGCCATTAGCCAGATGACCCCCGGCCCCGTAGGAATCAACTGTGCCACTTACGCCGGCTATACGGCCCTGCAGAATACCGGGGCGGACCCTTGGGTATGCTTCCTGGGGAGCCTGGCGGCAACCTTCTCCCTAGTGCTGCCTTCCTTGATCCTGATGCTCCTGATCAGCCGTTTCTTTATGAAGTATGCCAATCACCCCAAGGTGCGATCCATTTTTGATGGACTGCGTCCGGTAGTGGTAGGTTTGTTGCTTTCGGCGACCCTGATGCTCATGAATGGCGAGAACTTTGGCAATCCCTTTGCTGATTTTGGTGGCGATCCCCTTCAGGCGAAGCAGTTTGCCGTGGCCGTGGCCCTTTTTGTGATTTCCTTTGTCTTGACCAAGGGTTTTTCGGTTGGACATCACAAAATAAAAGTCAGCCCTATAAAAATGATTGTCTTGGCCGCCGTTATTGGTGCAGTTCTTCTGTAATTTGTTGTGTAGCACCACAAAAACGCCCATACTCCAACATGGCATATTGATAAATACAATTTAAAGTTGTATTTTCATAAGCCGAGGTGATTGATTATGGACAAATCTTCAAACGTTTTAGATGAACAGGCTGCAGCAATAAAAGAGTTTATGTATCTGCTCAGCGGCTTTGACGGTGTTAATGTGACCATTAACGACCTTTTGAAGCGTTTGAATGAACATTACGATGCCGATCGTACCTGCATTTTCGAGGTGGACGGCAATAGTGATGTGTCCATCAGTACCTATGAATGGTGTAAGGAAGGACTCGTTTCTGTAAGGGAAAATCCTAGAAACGCGGCAAAGAGCACTTTCAGGAAGTGGGATGAGTATTTTAAGGATGAGACCGGTCTTTATGTAGAAGTCAACGAGGCTTTCCGTGCTGAAAGTCCTGAAGCCTATGACATTCTCTCCAAGTCTAACGTTCAGCGCCTGGTTGTATCTCCCCTCCTATATAAGAATAGCGTGGTGGGTGTATTGTCTGTGGAGAACCCCCATAGGAACAGCCAGCACCTGATACTTCTTTCCGTTATTGCTAGCGCCATATTCCGTGGTATCCAGTACTCCCGTGCCCAGAAGCAGGAGAAGGCTCTGGAAAAGCAGCTGGAAGACGATATTTCTGCAATTGGCGGTCTGGCCAGCGAATACAACCAGCTTATGGTAGTGGATCTGGAATCCGGTCAGTTTGACGCTTACATTGGCGGTAAGAAAGCTTCCAAGGAATTTATGGATTTCACCGGCCAGGGGACCCCGCTCTTCTACGATGGTTTTGTTACCGCCATGCAGTTCCTCTGCCATCCCGAAGATCTTGAACAGATGCTCAAGTTTAGCAGCAGGGATTACATTACGGAATGCCTGAAGGACAAGAAGAGATTCTCTACCAAGTTCCGCTGCCTGGATCTGGAACACAACTACATCTGGGTGAACTTCATTGTCATCAAGTTTGACGCCATCAACGAAGCTCCCACTAGAATTTCTGTGGGCTACGTGAATACCGATGCCGAAGTGGCAGCCGAGAACGCAAGACAGAAGCAGTTGAAGGACGCCTTGGAAAGGGCTGAAGCGGCCAACATCGCAAAGACCAACTTCCTGAGCAACATGTCCCACGACATCCGTACGCCCATGAATGCAGTCCTTGGTTTCGCAAGGCTGATGGAAGGTGTGGTGAACAATCCGGTGGTGGTGGCGGACTACCTGAAGAAGATCCGCTTCTCTGGCGAATACCTGCTGGCCATTATCAACAACGTTTTGGATCTTGCCAGTATCGATAGCGGAAAGGTTCAGCTGGACGAAGGCTTCATGGATGTGCTGGATGCCTCCAACAGTTTCGACGCCATTATCGAAGGTGAGCTGAAGAGAAAGAACATCAAGATTTATCCCACATCGGATATCAAGCACCGGTATGTGTATGCGGATTCCGCCAAGCTTCGCCAGATCATGGTGAACCTGGTCAGCAACGCCGTGAAGTATACCGGTGAAGGTGGCGAGATCCATCTTGAATTTACAGAATTGCCCTGCGATCGCGAAGGTTACGGCACCTATGTGACTACCGTCCGCGATAACGGTATCGGCATGTCCAAGGAATTCCAGGAAAAGATTTACGATTCCTTTACCCGCGAACGCAACACTACGGACTGCGGTATTTCCGGTACGGGTCTCGGCATGTCTATCGTGAAGAAGCTGGTGGACCTGATGGGTGGCCAGATCGAGATGGAAAGTGAACTTGGAAAGGGTACCACATTCCGTGTCATCAACACCCACAAGATTATCGATTCTCCGGAAAAGTTCCTGGAAAAGCGCCTTGGCCAGAACGAAGATAACATGGACTTCAAGGGTAAGCGAATTCTTCTGGCGGAAGATAACGAACTCAACGCCGAAATCGCCAGGACCATTCTCGAAGACCTTGGCCTGCTGGTGGATCATGTGGAAGACGGTGTCGAGTGTGTCAATGCTCTGGGTAAGTCTGAAATGGGCTACTACGACCTGATCCTCATGGATATCCAGATGCCCAACATGGATGGCTACAAGGCAACCCGCGTTATCAGGAATATGGAAAACCGCCTGAAGGCCAACATCCCCATTTATGCCATGACTGCAAATGCCTTTGAAGAAGACAAGAAGAAGGCTCTTGAGGTTGGTATGGATGGTCACCTGGCTAAGCCCATCGACGTGAAGCTCCTGGTCAAGAACTTGACAGAAGGGTTTAGAAAGCCGGCCTGTTACGTCTAACTTTTATTGATTATTTAATGACTTTGTTGTAAACGGCAATCTGTCTCTGGATGATGCCGTCCCAGGTAAAGCAATCCTGGATTCGCTTGCGGGAACCTGCAAGGAGTTTCTGGACCAGTTCGGGTTCGGCAGCCAGTCGCTTGAAGGCGTCGGCCAGGGCGACCGGATCTTTTTCCGGAACTAGCAGACCACTTACGTTGTCTACAACTACGTCGGGAATTCCGCCTACGTTGCTTGCCACGATAGGGAGTCCCAGTTCCATGGCTTCGATCAATACCACACCCAAACCTTCGGTGTCACCCTTGTGGTCTACGATGGCGGGTAGGGTAAAGACATTGGCGTTACGGTATTCCGCTTCCAGGTCTGCAGGAGAAAGCTTACCTGTAAAAATGATGTCGCAGTGTTGACCTGCGCTCTCGTCTAACAGAGCCGCCTGCTTTTTCAGTTCTTCGGTCAGGTCGCCTACTCCGACGATACGGATTTCGAACTTGTCTGCAGGCAAGTGTTTGGCGGCCTCGATCAGGTAGCAGATCCCTTTACGTTCAATATGTCTACCCACGAAAAGAATCTTGAACTTTCCGTTGACTGGGTGCATCTGATTCTCGGGCTTGCCGTCCCTCTCGTCTGAACCAAGCGTTGTTCCGTAGGGGCTCCATTCCACGTTCACGTTGCGGATGGCCTTGATCTTGCCTGCGGTAAAACTGCTGTTGGCAAAAACAGCTTGCGCTTGACCGATTGCAAATTTCAATAGGGGCTTCACCCATTTCTTCTTTCGGATCAGAAGGAGTTCCGCACCATGAAAGTTCAGCACCAGGGGAATCCTAAAAAGCTTGGCGGCGCCTAGGGCGATGTAGGCGTGGGGGAAGGGCCAGTGGGCGTGAATCACGTCCGGTTTCCACTTGCGGCAAAGGCTGATGCAGCGGAAGAAACCGCTGATGATATAGGGAATTGCCAGAAGCTGCAGCCAGGGCTTGGAGGCCATCTTGCTGGGGGCGCCTTCTTCATGGGTCAGCATTTCCCAGTCCTTGGGGGCGTAGCGGAATCGGTTGACCGGCACGCCGTCAATTTCGTGGCTCTTCAGACCTTTGTATGTAGGAGCAAGTACTTGTACGTCGATGCCCGCTTCTTTCAAGTGGGCGATGGAGGCTCGGAGCCAGGGGACTTCGGCGTCTTCATGAAAGCGGGGATAGACTGAGCCGATGACAAGAACTTTCTGGACCATCTTAACCTGTGATATCTGCGTTGACGACATTCATGGTGGTCGTGTCGCCAGAAACCTGGATGCAGGTTGGGTAAACGATGGGCTTTACGACGCTGTTCAGCAGCTTGTTGACCTGATTGAAACCCATGGTGGATCCCATCTGTTCGATACGGCCCCTCACTCTGTTCCAGCCTTCGATTTTAGAATCCAGCAAGAGCATGCCTAGTCCGGATCCCATTTCCAGGAAACCGATAATGTCGCTTCCGCGATTGCTCTTGTGCAGGGAGGCTAGGAAGACTTCCCAGAATTTATCGTTGGCTTCGTCGCTGCCCAGTTCCTTGCGAACGGTTTCGAAGTCAAATTCGATATACACGAAAGAACTGTTATCCTCATCGCTACGGATAATTTCTTCTTGGCAACGTCTTTCAAAAATTTCTTCTGTGTAGATAGAAATATCGTATTTGTGTTTTCCAATCAAATTGAATAGCAGGTCTTTCATCATCGGCACAAATTTAGGCTATTTTTGTGCCATGCAACGACTGTTGAAATTGAAAAAAGTGCTGAAGAATAGTGTTTTGGCTGCTGCCGTTGAAAACTTCAAGGCAATTAAGGCAGCCACTTCCAAATATCGCCCGTTGACTCCCGAAGAAATTCAGATTCTGGAAGGTAACGGCAACCGTTCTGAATCTTGGGATAAGGTGATGGTGGAACCGGATTTCGATGCCGGTCGTATTCATCGGTCCATTTTTGTAGGTGAGGTGTACCTGCCCCGCTTTTTTGGAACTTTGTTGCTCCCGGGTGACGTTTCGTTCCCGACAGGTGTCTATGACAGCATGGTCCATGGTTGCATTATCGAGAATGCGCTGATCTATAAGGTGGCCATGCTTAGTAACGTTCTTGTTCGCAGTAGCGCTGTCATACACAACGTAGGTTCCATTGTTAGCAGTGGAAAGATCAGCTATAAAATCGGTTCGTCCATGTCTGTGGGTAACGAGATGGGTGGCCGCTCTGTTCTGGTGTTCCCGGAAATTACCATGGACCTTGTGGATGCCCAGCTTTTCCACAAGGCCGATGCCGAAGTGAATAAGGCCTTTGCCGAACAGCTGGCCGCCTACCGCGAAGAGATGGATCTTCCCTTTGGTCTGGTGGGTAAGGGCGCTGTCGTAAGCAATACAAATATCATTCGTAACAGCTGGATTGGTTCCCACGCCCGTATCGAAGGCGCTTCCAAGATCAGAAATTCTGTGGTGCTCAGTTCTCTGGAAGATCCCAGCCACGTTTATGACTCCGTGATTCTTGAGAACTCCAATGTGCAGATGGGCGTTACCATCCACACCGGTGCCGAAGTTCAGGGATCCGTTCTGATGAACCGCGTGAAGGTGGCTTGCAAGGCCATCGTCAAGTCTTCTATTATCGCCCCCTGCTGCCATATCGAAGAGGGTGAGGTCAACAGTTCCTATATGGGTCCCATGACCCAGATGCATCACCATTCCCTGTTGATTGCTGCTCTCTGGCCCGATGGTTGCGGCAACCTGGGTTATGGCGCCAACGTGGGTAGTAACCATACCGGCCGCATGCCCGATCAGGAAGTGATGCCTGGTCAGGGGATGTTCTTTGGCCTGGGCGTGAACATCAAGTTCCCCGCCAACTATCGCGAGTCACCGTTTTCGTTGATTGCCACCGGCGTGACCACCATGCCCCAGCGTTTGAAGTTCCCCTTCTCCCTGGTGCGCCCCGGCGATCCGCAGCTTATGGGTGTGCCTGCACGCCTGAACGAAATTGTACCGGGCTGGAACTATGCCCGCAATGCCTACGCCCTGGACCGTAATGCCTATAAGTATTCCGTTCGCGGCAAGGGTATTATTCCTGTCGGATTCTATAGCATCTTTAGCCCCGAAACGGTGCGCTATGTTTACGATGCCTATTGCCGTTTGCAGGTGTCCACTATTCGCGATGTCTACACCAAGGAACATATCGATGGCCTTGGCGAAAACTTTTTGCGTGAACGAGTACGTCAGCAGGCTCTGCATACTTATGCGGAATATCTGGAACGTTACGTCCTGGATGCCATCATCAACTTTGTGGCGGGCGATGCCAATTTGCAGATGCAGCCGGTCAAGGAACTGCGCCGCCTGATTATGACGGAAACTGAAACCAACAAGGATGTTGTCCGTGTGGTGCCCCTGCCCGAAACTCTGGAAGATCTTCTGAAGCGTTACCGCCAGCTAGAAAAGGACTGGTTCGAACGCGTGTCTCACGGTCTTGACAAGGATAACGAACGCGGTCGCGAAATCTTTGACGACTACGACGATGCCCATCCTGTGGACAAGGGCTTTACGGAATGGGAAAAGGCCCGCGTCGAAGAGAAGCTGCGTAAGCTTACCTCTGTGGCTAAAGTTTCAAAGCTTGAGGTCTAGCCCATGATGGTGGCCCTCTGGATTTTGCTTGCCGTGGAGGTGGTGGCCCGTGCTGTTCTCGAAGTGCGTGAAGCCCGCCTGACGCAGGTGAAGGCTGGCGCCTTTGGGGTGCTTCGCCTGATTCCTCTGGTGAACGATATTGTACCATTGCCCGAAAGCCGCAAGGAACCTCTGGTCGGGAACTTCGTGAAGTTCCATGAAGAAGCTCACGGTGTTTATCACCACAGTGTTTTGCGGAACCTTTTCAAGGTGGCGGTGCTTATGCTTGCGGTGGGTCTGTTGGCCATGCTGATGGGACGCTACGGTTTGCCTCTGTGGGCGGCTATCCTCTGGCTCCATGTGGTGGCGGTTCCTGGCCGCGTGCTGTTCCATTTCTATTGCTGGAATCAGGAATACGAATGCGACAAGTATGCTCTGGAAGCGACTGACAAGCAGGTGGCTAAAAAGGCGCTGCGCGAACTTGCCTCTTGCGAGATTCCGCATACGATTCTTTTTTCGTTAATTTATCGTGAACATCCGTCTGCAGCGTTGCGGAAGAAAAGACTGCTGGGCCGTTAAACGTCGGGCTGCCAAAGTCTCGCCTAGGTGAGATTCCAAATCGCTTGGCCGCTTGCGTTTAGTCGATCCCCTAGAACTTTCGGGAAAAAGTCGCCATGATGACTTTTGTGCCCCACTCGCTTCCGATTCTTTCCTGTAGAAGTTCCTCAGTGACTTCGTAATGGTAATTCCTGTATTTGCGATCCCTGGAGAAGTTTGCCATGATCATGCCATTCCATTTTTCGTTAACCTTTATGCTCAGCATGGGCATGATGCTAAAGGTCTTGAAGTAGGGATCATAACCATCGTAAACTTCGTCAAATTTGGTGGACCTTAAAAATCCGCCTACACCGGCGTTGACCATGAGCATGGGGAATCGCTGGAATGGCAACATATAAATTAATGTTCCTCCATACCGGTAGCGGTATCCGTTTGCAGAATACTCCGAACCGCATTTCCAGATTTCACCCTCTTCGGCATTGGTGTACTTGGTAAAGGTCCAGTTGGCGTTTGGCCTCAATACAATCCTGGTCCATTTGCTCCTGGGCAAAAAGGCAATCAAGGGAATGGTGGCGCCCACTCGGTATTTGATTCCGTAGGAAAAAGCCGTCATGAACATATCCCTGTCAAACGCACCTTCCTCAGCATTGTATACGCCCATGAAGGTGGCGTAACTTCCGTAGTTGAAGGAGGAATGGATGTTTGCGGATATGCCCAGCTCCAACAAGTGGATCGCTTCCAGGGTAATGTCGCTGTTGAATCCCAGGTCCATGATGCTCAGGTTTGAACCCACCATTCCTTTCAAAGTCAGCAGTTTGCCCAGATCCTTTTCGGCACGGAAATCGCTGTTCCAGGCAATGGGGGCTGCCAGCGGGAAGAACGGCCAATTGTGCAGGGATTCCGAATTGCGGAGCGCCTTGTGAGTCAGTACAAAGGCTGCCCAGGTAAAGTTGTGGTTTACGCTGGTTCGAAAGCTAGAGTCAATGGCCGCCTCGGTCTGGACCGTGGCTGTTTGGGCGGAATCCGTTTGCGTAGAATCTGTCTGCGCGCAGGCGGGCACTCCCCAAAAAAGGGTGCAGCCCAATAGCGCAATTGCCAGCTTCTTGAAAACGGATCCATTCATAACGTAGTTCTTTCAATCTAGCTTTTTCTTTCCCGAGTCCACATTTTTGGGTTGGCTTGCCATAGTCGAAATTTTGTATATTCCTTGAAGAATATTGAAATCGCGGTTTTGGAACGCTAATTTTTATGAAGAACATTATTTTGGTACGTCGTTTTTCGCTGATTGCCCTGCTGGTATGTCTTGTGGCTTCCTGGAGTTTCGCCTTCGATGTAAGTGTCAAGGCCAACGTGGATAACGCCCAGGTGTTTATCGGTGATATGTTCAATTACGAAATCTCCGTGACCGCTCCCGAAAACGCCATTGTGGATTTGCCCAGCTTCGTAGGAAATCTCGGTAGCTTCGAAGTGAAGGAAATGAAGAATGAACGTATTACCGAGGGTATGCCCAAGGGCACTGCAAAATTTACCTGGCTTGCAACGTTGAACACTTTTGTCGGCGGCGATTTCATGATCGCTCCCCAGCAGGTGTTGGCTGTTGTGGGTAGCGATACCGTGCGCACCAATACAGACCCCGTGGCCGTGAAGGTTGCTCCCCGCACCACCGGCGAAGAAGAGGACATCCTGGAAGTGGAAGACCCCATGGCTGACCCCCGCCTGCCTCAGTGGCTGTATATTTTGCTGGGTGTACTTGGTGCCATCTTGCTGGTGGTGGCTGGCTGGCTCCTGCACAAGAAATTACGCAAGCAGGGTGCGGCTCCCCGTCTGCCGCCTTACGAAGAAGCGGTCTTGGCTCTCAAGGAACTTCGCGTTCGCAATTACCTTGCCGAAGGAAACCAGGGCGACTACTTTATGTCTATGGGCTTCATTACCCGCCGTTACATTGAACGTCGCTTTGGCGTAGAAATTCTTGACGCTACTGTGGCGGAACTGAAGCAGCGCATGGCTCACGTTTCTGGCCTCCCGCAGGCTTACAAGGAATCTGTTGTAACTCTGGCTGTAGAAACGGAACCCGTCAAATTCGCCAAGATGAAATTGGACGGCGAACGTTGCCGCTTCTGGGATGAATGGGCCGACCGTCTGGTTGAAGATACCAAGCCCACTCCCGAAGAACAGCAGGCCGAAAAGGAAGCCTTGAAAGCCGCTCTCGCCAATGTGAAGGCCGCCAAGAAAAAGTCCAAGAAGAAATAGCCCCGCGAGGGAACAAGGCTTCGTGCCATTCGCTAAATTCGAAAAGCGATTTTAAAAAGTCAGATTTTTATTTTGAGGTTACTAAATGGGCAAGAAAAGTTCATTTAGTAACCTTTATTTTGTATAAATTAATTGTTTTATCTACTTTGATGAGGAAAAATACGTTTTTGGGGTTACTAAAAAGGATAAAAAATAGATAGTAGTAACCTGTGCACCTTGTAAAATAGCTCGTGAATGTGGTTCTCATTTTGAATAAACTAAAATTGGGGTTACTAAATCGTATTAAAACGCTTGTTTAGTAACCTATTTTTGAAAAAAGTCCCAAAAAAAACGGTCGGCGCCGAAGGGCCGACTCGTTTCTATCTCAGCAGGTCCCGCAGGCCCCGCGTTCCGGTTAACATCCGGTCTATGTCTATAATATACGGCAGAATGTTCGTGGACGCAAGGGGGAGTGCTGCAAATCGCTATTCCAATGTGGAATTGCCAGGATCGCGCGAAAAGCGGCCTTAGACATTCTTCTTTCTCTTGGGGGAGATGGCGATAAAGGCCAGCACACTGATCAAGAGCAGGAAGGGATAGAACATGTAGGGGATGATGTCGAAGGCGCTGACGTTCACCGCTTCGACACCGTTGACCACTGCTTCGACACCGTTGACCACTGCGCCGGCTGCGGTATTTGCGGTTGCTGCCGATGCGATGGCGGAAAGGGCTACCAGCATCTGGGCACCGTAGGGGAGCAGACCTTGCAAAATGCATCCGAAAATGTCCAGGAGGGAGGCGGTCTTTTGCGGGGAGATTCTGTATTCGTCGCTCATCTGCTTGGCGATGGGAGCCGCCATGACGATGGCTACGGTGTTGTTGGCAGTGGCTACGTCCATGGCGCTTACCAGAAGGCCGACGCCCAGCTGACCGCTTCTATGGCCCTTGAAAACCTTGTGGATGAAATCCAGCAGAGCGGCGAATCCGCCGTGAATGCGAATAAGTCCGCAGAGGGCGCTGACCAAAACGGCTACCATGATGGTTTCGTACATGCCGGAAATTCCATTGCCGATGTGGGAGAGAAGTCCGACAAAGTTGAGCTCGCCGCTACCTACCATAACGACGGCGGCCGCTACGATACCCACCAGCAAGACCATGAAGACGTTGATGCCGACCAGAGCCAAAGCCAGTACCAAAACGTAGGGCATCAGCTGGATCAGCTTGTAGTCGGCGCTTACTACTTCGTGGGCGTCGGTGGCGAAGGAGATGGCTGTAATAATCACGATGGCTGCCAAGGCGGCAGGCAAGGCGATCCAGAAATTCACCTTGAACTTATCCTTCATCTTGCAGCCCTGTGTGGAGGTGGCTGCGATGGTGGTGTCAGAAATAAAGCTCAAGTTATCGCCGAACATGGCGCCGCCAATGACAGATGCCACGCAGAAGGGGATGCTGAATCCTGCGGCACCTGCCACTTCAATGGCGATTGGCGAAACCACCGCGATTGTGCCTACGGAAGTTCCCATGGCGGTAGAGACGAAGGCCGCCACTACGAACAAGACCACCACCGCAAACTGGGACGGAATAAAATCCAATAGCAAGTAGGCTGCCGCACTGGCGCTGGAACGCCCCAGAATTCCAGCGAAGATACCGGCGCACAGGAACACCAGAATCATGAGGAAAATGTTGCGGTCACCTAAAGCGCCTGCCATCACGTTCATCTTCTTGTCAAAATTCAACTTGCGGTTCTGAATGCAAGCCACAAAAATGGCAATGAGGAACGCTGCTACAATGGGAATGTTGTAGAATCCCATGGGGACCTTCAGGACGTATTCAAAGGTGATGCCAAGTCCAAGATAAAGCACTAGGAAGATGGCGATCGGCAAAAGGGCCTTGGGATTGCCCTTGATGTTTTCAAGATGGTCGAGGGAAATACTTTCGTTTTTCATGTTCAATAAGATAGTATTGTTTTTGATTATTTGTTTAAAATCGTCATCCTGAACGTAGTGAAGGATCCATATCCTTGAGTGTAGCCGAAAGGCTAAATTTCTATTTCCAAGCCCGTGTACATTTGCTCTGCGCGGTCTCCGAGAACGCCCTTTAAAATTTCGTAGGCGCGATCGCCAGTGCAGTGGCCTGTATAAATTTTCTGGACATCGAGGGCGCGGAGGCGTTCTGCAAATTCACGGACTTTAGAATCCGGCGTCTTGTATAAATGGAAACCGCCCAGGATGGCGTAAATCTTTTTGTTGGGGAAGGCCAGCTGGATTTCCTTGACGATGTTGTCGGCACCGCCGTGGCTGCAGCTGTTCATGATGAACAGGCCCTGAGGAGTGTCGAAGACAAGGCTCTGTTCGTGATTGAAACTGTCGGGAATGTATTTGCCGTTCAGCTTGATGGAAAGGCCGTTGCGGGCGGCGATTGCGGCGCGGCTTTCTGCGCTGAATATTGTGTCGTTGTGACCTACCAGAAAAACGCCCGGCAGGATTTCCGTGGGACTACTCGCGGCTTCGCGAGAGGAACTGCCTACAAACTTGATGCGTTCGCTGTAGCGCTTGAGCCATCCGCGGTGTATGCCGATATATTTCTGATAGGAAAACAGCTTGAGGAATTTATGCCTGCTGTAGCAGTTTTCGCCGGCACCTTCCCGCAGGTAAAAACAGGCGTGGTCATTTGCCTTGAAAAAATCTTCCATGCCACCGGCGTGGTCATAATGGGCGTGGCTTAGAACGCCTGCGTCAACGGTGCTTAAATCTACTCCCAGTGCAGTTGCGTTTTCTGCAAAGTTTGCTGACGCTCCGGTATCCAAAAGAATTCGATGACCATTGAATTCAATGAATGCGGAGAGTCCCCATTCCGGCGTCAATGCGTCGCAGGAACAGACTTCGGTTTTGGCACCTGGATTTCCCGAAAATTTACGATTGTCTATAAGAACTGAAATTTTCATCCTGCACAATGATAAAAAATATGTCCCTTGAAAAAGTGCCGGACCTCGTGGATAATTTGTCCAGGAGAAGTTCCATATATATGGGCTTTTTTGTGGCGCAAAAGGGTATCTTAAGATTGTATGGGTACCAATATGAAAAAAATGATTTTGTCCTTGGCTGCGGCGGCCACTTTGGCGAGCGCTGCACCCGATCCGAATTTCCACATCTACATTGCCTTTGGCCAGTCCAATATGGCGGGTGCCGCAGGCGCTGCAGAACCAGAAACAAAGCCTTATCCACGATTTAAACTTTTGCCTTCTATGGATTGCCCCGCAAAGGGTCGCACCATGGGTGTCTGGACCGATGCAACTTCCCAGTTGGCAAACTGCGATAATCCTCCCAGTATTTCTGTTGCAGATTATTTTGGCCGCACCTTGGTGGATTCCTTGCCCGATGTAACCGTTGGCATTATTTCAGTTGCTGTGGGTGGTACTGCACTCAAGTTGTTCGATAAGGACAACTGGCAGGCTTATCTCGAAGATCCTGATCGTCAAAAGGAAAACTGGATTATTAACTGGGCCAAGGCTTACGATAGCAATTTGTACAAGCGAATTATAGACCTTGCAAAGATTGCCCAGAAGGATGGTGTCATCAAGGGTATCATTGTTCACCAGGGTGAATCGGACTGGAACAATAACCATTGGGCCGAAGACCTCAAGAAAATTCGTGACGACATGCTGACCGATCTTGGACTCAGTTCCGATACGGTGCCGCTGCTGGCTGGCGAAATGCGTGAAGATGGCTGCTGCAGGGGCTTTAGCACAAGTCAGGTGCAGCGCATTACCAAGGTGATGGATAATGCCTGGCCCGTTTCTTCATCTGGTCTTGGAAGCGCTGGCGATAGCTATCATTTTAACCGCGACGGTTACATTGAATTTGGCAAGCGTTACGCTAAGGTGATGCTGGAACATATGAACCGTGCTCCTGTTGAACCTGTGCCTCAGCAGCCGTTTCACGGTGTGGCGGCGACTATTCCCGGAAGAATCCAGGCGGAAGATTTTGACATTCCCGGCGTAGGTTCCGGTAACGATTCCTACAAGGATAACGATTCTGAAAATCACGGCGACAGCGGTTACCGCAAGGATACTGGCGTTGACCTTTATAAGAAAGGCGACAAGGTTGTGGTGGGCTACAACCAGGAAGGGGAATGGCTGGAATACACGGTGAAGGTTGCAGAAACCGGCAAGTACGATGTATTTGCTTCCGTAGCTTCCGCCAACAATACTTCCAGTTTCAAGCTTTCCATGGATGGCAAGGACATTACGGAATCCATTGCGGTCCCCAAGAATGAGGGCAAAGACAACTACGACGATTTCAACAATGTTAACGCGGCCAGTGGCGTGAATCTCAGCGAAGGTGAACATGTCTTGCGATTCACGGTAACGGGAAGCTGGATGGATATTGATTATATTACGTTCGCTGTATCCGGTGACCCCATCACTCCTCCTGATTCCAGTGTTGGAATTATCCGTAGCTATGCAATGAATGCTGCTTCCAAGAATTACCGAGTCTTTGATTTGATGGGCAAGGTCTTGGGAAGTGTCCGCGTGGATGGCGCCGCTTTTGAAACGAGCCTAAAGACTGCTGGGTATAACAAGGGCGTTTACCTGTTGCAATCTGCTGATGGAATTAGGCGAACGGTCCGATTGAATCGTTGATAAAAGCTCATGTTCCTGATGATTGAAGTCATGCCGATGAAAATCGGCATCGGCTTTTTTTATTTTAATATCTGATGATGAAATTTCGCTTTGGCATATTTGTATTCCTTCTGATGAGTTTGCAAGTATTTGCACAGGACGTCTTGAAGGATTCCCGCGATAATCAGGAATACAGGACGGTAAAAATTGGCTCCCAGATTTGGATGGCGGAGAACCTGAGTTTTGCCGCGGAAGAAAGTTGGTGCTATACCCGCTTTGGTTATGATTGTAGAAAGTACGGCAGATTTTATAACTGGGATGTGGCGAAGAACGTCTGCCCCGCCGGTTGGCACCTGCCTACTGCCGAGGAGTTCGATCTACTATTTGAATCGGTAGGTGGCCGCGATTCTGCCGCAGTCAAGTTGAAATCCGCTGAAGGCTGGAGCCATTACGGCAACGGTTCCGACGAGTACGGCTTTAACGCAACGCCCTCGGGTTTCCGTGATTACCGCGGGCGCTTCGATCGTCAGACGTTGTATGCTTATTTGTGGAGTGCGACGGAAGAGGGTGTGTCGCAGGATGGCACAAACTTGCAGGATGGTGATGCCGCGCCCAGCAAAAAAGCAATCGGCGTCCACATGATGGCTGGCCGCAAGGATGTTTCCGTCTACCCTTATGCAAAGAACTTCGGACTATCCGTTCGCTGTGTGAAGGATGAATAATGAAAATTAATGCCAAGGATTGGTTCTGGACTCGGGCTCCGAAAAAATTTATCATTACCGACGATTCCGTCGAAATCGTTACGGAACCGCACACGGATTTATGGCAGAGAACGTATTATCATTTCCGTAATGACAACGCTCCGGTTCTTCAAATAAAGACAGCGGAAAAGTTCTTTTCCTTTGTGGTTAAAACTTCGTTTGAAAGCAAGCGTCGCTTTGATCAGTGCGGCGTGGCCATGTATCTGGATAGCGAAAACTGGTTGAAGGCTTCCATCGAATACGAGAATGAAAAGTTTCAGCATCTTGGAAGTGTTGCTACCAACATGGGATATTCGGACTGGGCTACAACTGCGATCCGTGCCGATATCAAGTCCATGTGGTATCGCTTCAGCCGTCGCGAAAATGATTTCTGCATTGAATGTTCCGAAGACGGCTCCAACTTCACGCAAATGAGAATTTGCCACATGTGGAAGGCAACCGATGAAATTCAGTTTGGCATTTACGCTTGCAGTCCCGAGGATTCTTCCTTCAAGGCGACCTTTACGGATATGGAATTGACGGAATGCAAATGGCTTGCCCACGACGGACAAGCCCCTGACGAAAAAATCTAGAACGCTCCTTAAACCGTTCTTCCGCCCCACTCTTGGGAGTGGGATCTTTTTTTATATCTCCCCTAAAGGGGATCATGCGCACTAAGGAATAAATTCCTAAGTGCTGTCCGTCCTCGACAAGGGCACAAGAGATCAATCTCAAAGGGAAATGCGTTCTTCAGGAAAAAAGTGAAAATACTCAGAATTGAGTTAAATGCGTCCGCAATCGCATTGCAGGCACTTGCGTTTATTTTTGAATGTAATTATATTGTAGTTATACATCGAGGTCTATTATGGAAATAGATTTCGAGTGGGATGAAAAGAAGAATGAGATAAATCGGAAAAAGCATGGCGTATCTTTTGAAGAAGCCAAGAGTTGCTTTGAAGATGATCATGCTAGAGTTTTCTTTGATGTAGAACATTCAAAAGATGAAGATCGTTCTATTCTTATAGGATTGTCTTCTGAACTAAGAACCTTGATTGTTGTCTATACGGAACGTGTTAATGGTGATGATGATTTGATTGTCAATCGCATCATTAGTGCCCGGAAAGCGACGAAGAAAGAGTTTCAGTATTATTGGAATGCGCGTAAAGGAGATGAACCATGAAGAAAGAGTATGATTTTGAAAAAATGAAGGCTGTAAGAAATCCTTATGCGGCTGCATTAAAAAAACAAATTACCATTCGGTTGAATTCTTCAACCATTGAGTATTTCAAGAAAATGTCAAAGGATCAGGGCATTCCTTATCAGACTTTGATTGATTCTTATTTGACAGATTGTGCTGTCAAAAAGAGAAAGATTTCAATTGAATGGAAATAGGCCTTAAACCGTTCTTCCGCCCCACTCTTGCGAGTGGGATTTTTCATGCTCCAGAGTTTTATCGAAGTCGGCGAGGGGTTCGCAGTCTTTTTCGATGGCCAGCTGGGTGGCGTGAAGGCGGTTGAGGCAATCCATTTTATCTCGATCGCCGATTTTCGCCTTTTCAATAGCGCCTTTCAGAACGCGAATGGATTCGTCGTAAACGCGGGTGGGAACAGGGAAGGGGTGCCCATCCTTGCCACCGTGGGCGAAGGAATAGCGGGCAGGGTCCCTAAAGCGGGAAGGAGTTCCGTTAATCACTTCGCTGACGAGAGTGAGGGATTGCAAAGTGCGGGGGCCAAGTCCCGGTGTTAACAGCAGACTTTCAAAATCCTTGGGGTCGGATTCGTAGGCGGTTGCAAGTACGCCCCCAAGGCGCTTCAGGTCCACATCTTCTGCGCGGACTTCATGGCGGTTGGGCATAATGCAATCCCGGGAAGAATTTGCGATAATGGGATCTCGGGAACCGAGGCGGACCGGCGTACCATCCGGCGCGACAATGGGCGCAAATAAATCCATCTGTGGCGACACCACCATAGAAGAGCTAGGGGTTACCATCTGACGAATTTCGCGCATCATCCTGTCGGGATTTTCGTGAGTCAGTTCCAGAATGGAGTTGCGGGTAATGCCTGCTTCCTGATGAGTCAAGTTCAGAATCTGCCCGCGGTTTTCGCCTACCACGCCTGCGTGGGGTTCTTCTACAAAAGAACGCAAGTTAGAAGAACACCAGTGGTAACGTCTTGCAGCCCGGGCGTCCGTATTCATGCCCTGCTGAACCACCGCCCAGTCGCCCTCATCCGTCACGATAAAATTATGCTGATAAAGCTGGAATCCGTCTTGCACCGCGGTGTTGTCCACCTTGGCGCAAAGACAGCTGGTGCGCTTCAGGTAATTCCCGTCCACGCCGGTCTGGTCTGCAATCTGCAGCAGTTCCGTAGGAGTCTCCCGCGAAAACTTTCCGCGACCGCCGCACACATAAATCCCAAGGTCCCTTGCAATAGGGTTCAGCCCACGCTTCAGGGCATACATCACGCTGGTGGTAATTCCCGAGGAATGCCAGTCCATGCCCATGACCGCCCCGAAGGACTGAAACCACAGCGGGTCACTTAGGCGAACCAGAAATTCCTTCTTGCCGTAATTCTCCACAATGGATTCGGCAATGAGTCTGCCCAAATCACGCATACGGTCTGCGAGCCAACGGGGAACAGTCCCCGTATGCAAAGGCAAGTCTGCAACACCAGTACGCTTAGGCATGATAAGTTATTGAGGTTTGGGTTGTGTGCTGCTAAAGTTTCCTATGCTTTATAAGAGGCAATCTTTTCGCGAAGTTCCAAAAAGTTGTCAAAGTCGCTTTTCAGATTTGCAAGTTCCTTTCGCTTGAAGAGCTTGTATTCGCGTTCAGCTTTTTCCATGGCATCTTCGTGAGAAATCTTACCATTGCCCTCGAGTAATTTTCTCTGGCTCATGACAATCTGGTTGTCCAGGGCGTCTATCCAGTCCTGCATGCGCATTTGCTTTTCGTCAAGGGCCTGCAATTCTGCAAAATCCAGGAACTGAGAAACCATCAGGTTCAAACGTTGTAATTCTTTTTCAGATAAATAATTCTTGGCGATTTTTACATCTTCTTCGGTAACGTAATTTCCCTTGAAGTTAGTCATGCCGACAAACGGTTTTTCGCTATCCACACGTTCGTAAATCAGTTCTGCGGCTGTATGCTCGTGAACGGCATAGTGCAATTTGTTCTGCACGGTTGCAAAAAAATCCAGCGTGATCTTTTTACGGGGATCATAGTCTACGGCGGTGGCGTAAATGTCTGTCACCTGCTGATAAAAATTTCGTTCAGAGGAACGGATGTCGCGAATGCGCTGGAGTAGTTCCTTGAAATAGCGGTTGCGGCCATTTTTCAATCGTTCGTCATCTAGCGCAAAACCCTTTTGGATAAATTCGTGCAGACGCGTTGTGGCCCATGTCCTGAAGCGAGTCGCCACTGGAGATTGCACGCGGTAACCGATGGCAATGATGATATCGAGATTGTAGTGTGCAATTTCGCGTTGAACATTCCGCTTGCCTTCTTGCCGAACTAACAAGAAATCCTTGTGAGTTGACTCGCGAGGCAATTCGCCGTCCTTATAAATATTGTCGATATGGAGACTAACGTTTTGTTGCGTCGTCTCGTAGAGTTCCGCAAGCTGGACCTGAGTCACCCAGACATCTTCATCGGCAAAACGGACAGAGACGTTTGTCTTGCCATTTTCATCTTTGTACAGCAATATGGAATTGTCTTCAGGACGGACTTCTTTCATATATACAAATGTACACTAAAGAAGGGGCTGTGTCAAGCCAATTGACTTTGTTTACCCTCAATGTTTAAATCCAACCCAAATGTTGCCCCAAGTTTACGTTTAGACGGTTTTGGGAGAATTTGCGCTTGAACTGACCCTTGATGCCACCTCTCCACAGGACTACGGTTATTCCGTCCGTTGCGTCCGCAACTAACCCGACGAAACTGTATGAAAAGAGCTAAGCCAAGAAGCCTAGCTCTTTTTGTGTTGAGAACGCTATTCCCGCTGGAAATAATCTCTCGGGGAATTAAAACTTTACGGAGTGCTTAGTCTCTTTTTTCACAATTTCGCCGTTGATGTTGCGATAGTGTTGCGTTTGAGTTCTATTTGCTGCTGGCCTAGTTATATCGCTTCTGTTGTTTTTAGGTGCGTCTTTTGGGGCCTTTTCGATGTATACGCCATCTAAATTGTCCGCAGAAGTTGATTCCTCCGTCTGGAGTACCGATCCTTTCTTTAGGACTGCCAGGAGTTCCTTGTCATTTTCCGTAGAGGAAGCAAAGGCCTTGACTTCGTGGGTGCTGAATTGTTCTTTTCCGTCGTACCAGTCTTCAATGTTTTTCAGTGGCTTGACGGTAATTTGAATGCGAGAGAGAACTGTAGAGTAGGTTTCACCGTTATTGACATAGGTCACTTCAATGGGCTTGTTCTTGGGACCGCGAAGCATAAGTTTTGCTTCTTCGCTGGATTTTCCCTTTAAGGAAATTCCATCAATGGCTATAATCCGGTCGCTGACCTGGAGATTGCTTTCTGCTGCAGGTGTATTGGGAATAATGTCAACTATTTTGATGCCGTCATTCTCTTTTTGAAACGAAATGCCGATGCCGCCAAAACTTTCGGATGCGACAGCTACGCCAATTGCGAAAAAAAAGGTGGCAATTATTTTACTTACATTGATCATTTATCCTCCTAAAAAATGGTGTTAAAACTTTACTGAATACTTGGAGTCGTTTTTTGAAAATTTGCCTTGGGCGTCACGATTGTGATGCAAAATAACCTTAGCTGTTTTTTTATGACTGTTGGCTGGTAGGGAAGATGGCGTGGACGATAGAGAGTATTCTCCGTAAACGAGCGCCTTTTGCTGTGTTGTTTCTCCTACGTAACAGGTGTCGTTCAGTAGAGCGCCGTAATTTTTAATATCAATGATGTCACCTGGCGTAACGGATATTTTACTGGGAATAAAGACAAGGTCCGGCTTAAATCGCCTTACCATTGTTGAATCGTTGCCTTTGGGCAAGGTTAGCTTGCTATTCTTCAGTTTTACAGCCTTTACGGTTGTGACTTTGTGATCAACGATTCCTATTATAGGAACAGATGTAGTTGTGTTGTTCATATCATGTACACGATCATACTTTTCGTATACAGAGTCTATCATTCCACTTACATTTACTGTGAAACTCAGTTGTGTAAAGGACGAATCTTTTAGATAACTGAATGCTTCATTGAATGTTTTTTCGTCAACTATTGCGAAACCTGCATGACTAATGACTTCGCAGATTGTAATATCGGTATTCCTGATAGATTCGGCCTGCGCAATAGTATGTGTGAGAAGAATAAGGACAACTGAAAGAAGATTTTTCATAATAGATGACATGTTTGATTTTCGTGAAAAGATAACAAATTGTCTAACGCTTTTGAAGCATCATGAATAAAACAATCATTTTTTAAGTTGTATGTAATTAAAAATGTTTTTATATTTGCGCGCCAAACGATGTTTTTTGTTGTTGAATAAGAAAAAAATAGTTTGTATTCAATGACCATTAGGAGGTGAATTAATGAAAAAAGTTTATTTTATGATATTCGACTTGCGGACTTTTCTTCGGCAAGTTCCTTTTCACGTTGTTTAAGTTTCCGTTCCAATTCACGATTCTTTGTCGCGAGTTCTTCAATGGAGACCCTCTTGAGGCGGCGTTCTTCCTCGTAAGATGGCGAATTGTTCTGCCTTCGGTAATCCTGGACCCACCTGCACACGGTATTTGCTGTGACACCAATATCCTTGGCAATCTTGGTCGCGGACTTTTCCAGAAAGTCCTACGCCTCGGTCATAAAAACATGTAAACATGTTTTTGCGACACTCGGTTTGGAAATCATTTAACAATGAATATGAAAGCATGATTTATCCTCTTATTAAATCACGCCATGGTCCAAAAATATATTTTCAATAGAGTCCACATTTCTTGTTGAGGGACCTTATGAACCTTGCTCGTGGAATTTTCGCAATAGCCCTGCTGAACCACCGCCCAGTCGCCTTCATCGGTCACAATGAAATTATGCTGGTAAAGCTGGAACCCATCCTGTACGGCAGTGTTGTCCACCTTGGCGCAGAGGCAGGTCTGCTACACCAGTACGTTTGGGCATTTCTCATAGGTACTCAAATTTAAAACGGCTTGTCAAACTCAAAAGGGCATTGAGCTTGCCTTGAACACCTATATGGTGAATACTGTTGTATAGTAAAACTTTAATTTTTTGTATAGAAGCTATAAAAAGCGTGAATTTTGTGTAAAAAGATTAATTTTGTATAATTTTTTTATTGACGAGGTAAAATAACGAAGTTAATTTATCGTCATGCTGAAATCCAT
This sequence comes from Fibrobacter sp. UWH9, assembly GCF_900129715.1. NCBI lineage: Bacteria > Pseudomonadati > Fibrobacterota > Fibrobacteria > Fibrobacterales > Fibrobacteraceae > Fibrobacter > Fibrobacter sp. UWH9. The sequence continues at coordinate 29,392 of NZ_FQWP01000019.1, forward strand.
AATTGAATACGAGGACTACCGTCAGTACATGCAGGACTTCTACGAAGACCGCAAAAGGACCGGCGCTTTCACCTGGCGGGAATTTGCCAAGCGGGCTGGTTTCAGTTCGCCGAATTTCATCAAGCTGGTGTGCGAAGGTAAGAGCGGTCTTTCTCCCCTCAGTGTGGAGCGTGTGGCATCCGTCATGGGTTTCGTAGGGATTGAACGTGTGTACTTCCGTTCCCTGGTGATGTTCAGCCAAGCCAAGAAGGATTCCGATAAAAAGAATGCCTACAAGGAAATGTGCGATATCGCTGGAGCCCATAGGGTGCGCCTGCTGGAAGGGGAGGCTTACGCATTTTATGAATCCTGGAAAAATACCGTGATCCGGGAACTGGCTCCCATGATGCCAGGGGCGAAGCCTTTGGAAATGGCCAAAATGTGCATACCGTCCATCACAGCCGCCGAGGTTAGCGAGACTTTGAGTTTCCTGGTTAAAGCGGGGTTCTTGGAGAAGGATGGGGAAGGTTATCGCCAGACCAACAAGTCTGTGGCAGCATCGGCTGCGGCCCTACCTATGCTGGTGCGCTCCATGCATAAGCAAATGAGTGACTTTGCCAAGGAGTCCATGGACAAGGTCTCTGTTGAAGAACGCAATATTTCGGGTGTCACCGTGGGTATCGACCGAGAGGACTACGAAAAAATTGTTGGTGAAATAGAGGAATTGCGGAGAAAGGTGGTGGCCATTGCCACCGAGAAGAATTCTGCTGAACAGGTCTATCATTTGAACCTGCAGTTTTTTCCGCTGACCCGCAATACAATAGGAGGTGAAAAATGAAGAAGTATATCTATGGCGCTCTGTTGTCTATGCTCTGTGCCTGTTCCAGCGAAAAAGTGGCGGGTGGATCCGCCGAACTTCCAAATGCCGATAAGTATTCCTTTGTGGAGATGGATGATGCTGAAAAGGAGTATTTTGAAGGAGACGCGGATTCGTTCCCCTGCATTAGGCATGATGGTCCGGAATACGAAGTCCTTTATAATTTTGTAAGTCGCGTGGGTTCTTGTGAGGTCCGCAATTTTAGCGATGGGGAGTATAAGGAAGTTCTCCAGATTGAAATTCACGGGCAGGATTATAGTGACAAGTCTATGCAACTTGTGAAAAAGGATAAGAATTGGTTTGTTGTGGAGCGAATCTACGAATTGGAATCTGGAGGCTCTTTGGACACGACCTCGGGATATCATGAGGAATTCGGCAAGGATTGCGAAACCAGGCATGGTCAATTCCATGAACAGGAACATGCCTGCATTTTGAAGCTGGACATGATAGATACGGCCGCTGTATGGAACGCCTATCGCAAGCAGTATGTGGATGGATGTCGTTCGTTCCAGGAGAGTTACGAAGCGGGTATGGATACCCTGGTGGGTGTGTATGGTTTTAGTTTGGGCGATTTGAAGGTGTGCTTTGTTGGAAGTCCGGCTGACGTGTTTCCCCATAAGCGACTGGAGTTTATTGAAGTTCCTGGTCTCAACAACTATTGGCTGGACTACCATAACGCCGGTATAGGTCGAGGCGAGTTGCAGTTTTCCGTATCCGTAAACTTTCTGTATACAGAGAATGAAGAATTTGTGAATGATGTGAAAAATCCGGAATTGGTCTACCTCGGTGTCAGTGTATACGAGACCATGGAGTTGTTCGAGGATCATTGCCAGCGGGATAGTCTTTTCTTCCAGGAAAAATGCGAAGGGATTGGTGGCGAGATGGTGTCTGAAGGGGATTGCTCTGTAGCCAGGGCAACTGAAACTTTCGCCAAATCCGAAGACTTCTTCATGAATTATGAGTGTGCGGGTGTGGTGCCTGTAGCAAAGGCGGAAAAGATTCTTAATAATCTGGCCCAGGAATTTGCAGGAGTTTGCCGGGAGGAGCTGAAGAGGTTCAACATGGAGGATTATCCCGAAGGAATAATGCTTGATTCGTTGAACAGCTTCAATTTTGCAGAATATTTGACGAAGTAGCATTGCGCTTCATTGAATCTGCGGGATCACTTTCCTCGAAAAGATTGTATTTTCAGGGGAGTGAGTCTTCGCAATAGAGCTGCGTTATGAGATTTGTCAGTGGAATCAGTCTATTTATCTTGTCTTTCGCTACGTCAGTTCTTGCCGACGTGGTGTTCTCCGTGGATTTTGAAAATCGTGCTGTCGGCCTGTACACCAATAAGATGGCCCAGGAGGACTTCCCTAAAAAGGCGGGCGTATCCAGTTGGTATGCCATGGAGCAGAATGGGGGCCAGAATGCAAAGATTGTGCAGGACGATGAAGAGCACGGGATGGTTCTGCAGCTGAAGTACCCAAAGGGTTGCGTAGGGCCCAATGACGAGGGCGAGCGCCCCGCCTGCGCCGGGCAGGTGAAGCAGCCGCTCAACGTTTCTGCAGAAGAAATGTGGGTGGCGTACGATATTCAGTTTGAGCCTGGTTTTGAATTTGTGAAAGGTGGAAAGCTGCCGGGACTTTGTGGCGGTGAATGTTATACTGGCGGAAATCGCCCCTCTGTAGGTGACGGCTGGAGCGCCCGCATCATGTGGCGTGCAAATGGAGCTGTGGTGCAGTATCTGTACTTTGTGGATCAGGCGAGTACCTATGGCGATGACGCCAAATGGAACCTGGGCGAAACTGCGGAACAAAAACATTTTGTGCCGGGTAAATGGCACCGTGTGGTGACCCGCGTGGTTATGAATTCTGTTTCCACCGAAGGCACGGGCGACAAGAACGGTATTGTGCAAAGCTGGTTCGACGGAGAACTTGCTTTAGATTTGGATACCTTGCGTTTGCGTGATTTCCAGGACCAGAAAATAGACGAGTTCTATCTCTCTACATTCCATGGCGGAGACGATGACACCTGGGCGCCCTCCACAGATGTGTTCGTGCGTTACGATAACTTCGTGGTCTCCACGGATTCCATTCCTGTGGCGAACGCGAAGCCCGGCGTATCCGACGAAGGCTCTACGGCTATTAAGTCCACGCTTCTCAATGGAAAAGCCGGTGATTGCGTCGGCAACCGCATCGGCAAACGTAGTGCCCTTCGCCCAGGCGAAACACCAAAATATTTCAAGAACGAAAAAGACTTTAACGCCAAGGGGCAGCAGCAATAATTAAATTTGCGGTCATGTCTAACGCCCTAATTTTTGACTTGGATGGAACCCTTTGGGATACCGTTGCTCCCTTGACGCTGATATGGAATCAGGTGTTCCAGAAGAACAATACGGGCAAGGTGATTTCTGAAGATGACCTGCGAAATGTGATGGGAAAGAACCTTCAGGAAATAGGTCGCATCTATTTCCCTGACATGGCAGAAGAACGTCGCGCCGATATTTTCAGCCAGTGCGCGGTGGCTCATTGCGCTTACCTGAAGGATCATGGCACGCCCCTGTTTTTGGACCTCGCAACGCTGGAAAAACTTTACGCAAAATACGAATTGTTCATCGTCAGCAATTGCCCCTGCGGGTACATCGAAGCTTTTCTGGAATCCTGCCATTTGCAGAAGTACTTCAAGGACTTTGAAATGTCCGGACGCACTGGCAAAAGCAAGGGCGAAAACATCAAGGCCATCTGTGAACGAAACGGATTGTGCGCGGGTGCCGCCGATGCGAATCTCGCGCCAAGTGTGGTTTATGTTGGCGACACCCTGGGCGATGAAACTGCTGCAAACTTTGCGGGCATTCCCTTTATCCATGCCGCCTACGGTTTCGGCTCAGCAAAGAATCCCGCTGCGGTTCTTCACGACTTTAGCGAGCTGCCGGGAGTTTTGGAAAAACTTTTCTAGAATTTACAAATCTTTAACAAAGTAACCATTGCCAATTTTTATATAAAAGCTATTGTTCATCCCGAGCGTTACGAAAAGTCTCCTGAACACCTGATAAAAAATCAGGTGTTTTTTTTGTTTTGTAGAAAAATTTTTTTCAAAAAAAAGGAGATACTATGCCCGGAAAAAATCCAAATAATCTGCCACAGACTTACACTACCTGGATTTCTGAACTCAAGAAGCGTTATGCCCAGTCGCAAATCAAGGCTTCCATTGCTGTTAACGGCGAGTTGATTGGCTTTTACTATAGCTTGGGTCGCGATATTCAGCAGAAACAATTTCAGAATACCTATGGCAGCGGGTTCTATAAAAAACTCAGCGATGATTTACGCCGTGAAATCCCGAATGCCAAGGTTTTTTCGCCGACGACTCTGAAATACGCCGTGTATTTCTACGATTTGTACAAGGATTATGTAGAAGGACAAAATCGTCAGCAACTTGCTGACGATTTGAACAACCGAATTCGTCCACAACTTGTGGACGATTTGAAGAAAATCCCTTGGGGACATCATCGCTTTATTATTGATTCTTGTAAAAATTCCCCAAAAAAGGCTCTTTTCTTCGTAAAAAAGACCATTGAAAACAACTGGTCCCGTTCCATGTTGCTCACGTTTCTTGATACAGACCTGTATGAGCGTGAAGGTAGAGCCGTTACTAACTTCACAACGACTTTGCCCAAGGAGCAGGGGGACTTGGCTCGTGAATTGACTCGGGACCCGTATTGCTTTGACTTTGTGGAAGTTCGTAACGATTTTGAGGAACGGGAATTGAAAGACGCTTTGCTCAAGAATATTGAAATGTTCCTGATGGAACTTGGTCGCGGTTTTGCTTACATGGGGCGAGAATATCGTTTGCAGGTCGGTGAAACGGAATAATTTCTGGATATGCTTTTTTACAACACCAAGTTGCATTGCTATGTGGTTGTTGAAGTGAAAACAGGGAAGTTTGAACCTGCGTATATTGGACAACTTAGCACTTACGTGGTGGCCGTGAATCACTTGTTGAAAAGCGCAGAAGACAAGCCTACGCTTGGCATTTTGGTGTGCAAGGACAAGGACGAGGTTCTTGCGCAATATTCCTTGGAGGGCTCGGTCAATCCCATCGCCATCTCAGAATTTGAATTGTTGAAAATTTACCCGAAGGATTTCAAGAGTTGCCTGCCCTCTATCAAGGAACTGGAAGATCAGTTAGGTGGATGAATTTTATTCAAAGGAGATACTATGCCCAGAAAAAATCCCAGTTCACAAAATACAGTTTCCATTCCGGTTGCTGTTGATACAATCAAGTCGGCCATTCTGCAAAGCCAGTACATGACGGCTAGTTCCACCAACAAGATTCAGTTGGCGTTGTACTTTTCGGTGGGGCGATTTGTTTCCCTGAATACGCGTTACGGGCGTTGGGGTGGCAATGCAATTAAGCAGATTAGCGAGCAGTTACAAAAGGAATTGGCGAATTTGAACGAATTTAGCCAATTCTATGGTTTTGATGCCATTTCGTTGAAACGTTTTTCCTTGAATAAGGTTTCAACTTTTTTTCGTAGAGCAGGAATGGGATTTTCAGGAATGCGAAAAGTGTACTTGTAGGGTAGAACCTTTGTATCAGTCGCATCGTGTATGGATTCACTTATTTGCGAGAATCCATCGCTGAAGAATATACGTGCCTTTCCCATTTCCTGTGGAATAAAGAAAATTATAACGCGCGTAGGCCTTGATTCTGATTTTTAGTAATTGGACGAAAAGACTGTCGGGAGAATTTTGCTCGTTTAGGGCAAATTTTATTTCATCGAAGACGTGGCGTCGCTGATGAGGTGTAGCCTTTGCTTCAAGTTCTTTTTGCGTTGAGTCTAGCCAATGATTCCAGGCCATAAATTGCTGGACCATTTTCTTGTCGGCATCGGCTATGGAATTGGCTTTTCCGTTGGTTAAAAATTAATCCTTGTGTTCCCCTAGCATCTTTTCCATCCAGATCATGTTGTACCATTGCCCGAATTTGTAGGCGCAATCGTGGAAGGTTCCTACTAGGGTGTAGCCTAGCTTTTCGTGAAATTTCTGGCTGCTGTTGTCCAGGTGGGTGCTGCCAGGTTTTGGCGAAGCGATGCAGGCGTAGGCGTTTAGAATCCCGCGAGATTTTAGTTCGCGATTCAGTTCGCTGTATAGCGCGCGGCCGTAGCCTTTCCCATGTTCGCCAAGCTTTACGTAGATGGATGTTTCTACGCTGCGATTGTAGGCGGCTCGTCCCTTGAAAACTCCCGCGTAGCAATAGCCTAGAATTTCTGTGCTGTTCTCGTCGGAACCCGTGGCGGCTCCTGCTCGTTCTATTACCAGGTAGGGGTACTTTTCCAGCGTTCCCCCAATCCTTGCTGCAAATTCTTCTACGGTGGGGGCGTCATACTCGAAGGTAATGGCGGTGTCTTCTACATAGGGTTTGTAGATGGCCTGTAGCGCGGCGGCGTCTTCGATTCTTGCGGAACGGATCTTGATCATGGTGACCAGGAAATCTAACAAAAAGCAACTTAACAGGAAAAATTTTTAAATGTAAATTTGCACCTATGAAATGTTTCTTCGTTAGCGATTTGCATATTGATTTTTACGCGCCCCTGACACGGACCGTATCTTTACTGCATCGCTATTTTCAGGAATTTTTCGACAGGAATTTTTTGCCGGCGGATGTTTGCTGTATCGCAGGGGACATTGCCAACAATTATTTTACCTACGTCGAATTTCTGAAGTTTATCGCGACGAAGTACAGCCGGGTTTTTGTATGCCTGGGAAATCACGATGTCATTTGTGAACGTGAGGGCGTTTTCGGTTCGGATCGAGATTTCCCTACGTCCGAAAGTAAGATTACCTTTTACCTGGAAGAGGCTGCGAAAATTCCAAACCTTCACCTGCTGGAAAATTTGACGGTAGATGTTTTTGCCGGGTGCATGGGCATGTGCGATTTTACCTACAAGCATGTTCCCGACGCTTCTGTAGAAGAGTATAAGATAATCTGGTCTACCCGCTGGTTTGACGGTCGCCATTGGAATTACAAAGGCAATGATACGGAGGCCCTCTGGAATCATTATGCGGGAATTATGGACAGTTTGACGGCTGCCCGCCCGAAGGTGATGATGAGTCATTTTTTGCCCATGGAATTCGGCATGGCCGAAATGTATCTGAAGGATCCGCTGTCGACCTACTTCTATTTTCAAGGTGAAAAATTCTTGAGTAATCTGGATGATGGTTCCATCTGGCAGGCGGGACACACCCATTCCGCCATCAAGAAGGTAGTTCGGGACAGCCTCGGAAAAAATCATTTGCTGCTTTGCAATCCTGTTGGCTACCCTGATGAAGAACCGTATCGCGAAAACAATTTGCATAGGGAAGATTTCCTGTTGGATATTTAGGCTTCCGGTTTTTTATGTTTAACGTACCCTCGATGCATCAAATTATTTCCTGGTTTGGCTGGGGCCACGAGTCGGGTGCCGTCGCCGCAGTCAGCTTTATGGTGGCGGTTGCCATTATCTTTGTGCCGGTTGTTGCGGGTTTTGCCCTATATGCCTTGGAGCGTCTCCAGATAAAATTGCTCGGAATGATCAGCGTGAATTTTGCGTATGCCTTTGTGAATTTCGTGACCTTCCCGGGGACTTTTATTCATGAGACGTCGCACTTGATTTTGGCGGTCGTTACTGGGGCCAAGGTGACGGATGTATGCATGTTCGAAAACAAGGATGGTTGCCTAGGGCATGTGAGTTATTGTGCCCGGGGGCCGTTCCCCATGCAGATGGTTCAGCATGCCTTGATTGCGGTGGCTCCTACTGTGGTAGGATTTACCGTTGGCTATTTCCTTTTGCAGTATATCATAAAAACGCCCCACACTTGGTGGGGCTATATAGGGCTTTGGTATCTGTTTGTTTCGCTGGTAGATCATTCTACCATGAGTGACGCGGACCTAAAAAATTATTTCCGGGGCGTGTGGATTTTTATCGTGCCGCTGGCCGGAATTTTATTCGCCTGCGAAATGATTATTTGATGTTTTTTCCGTCGGAGAAGGCGTTGCCAACCTTTTCGCCGATGGCATAGTAACCATGTCCTGCCGTATCGTAGCAGATTGGGTTCAGTTTTTTGATGTCAATTTTTTCTTCGGCGTCGAGGATGGATTCGTCGGCGGTAACGTTCACCACTTCGCCTAAAAGCAGTTCCGGTTCTTCGGCGTAGCTTACCATCTTGCATTCCAGGGTGAGGGGCAGTTCTGCAATGAGGGGCGCGTCGACGTTCTTGCTCTTGACGGCGGTAAGTCCGGATTTTTCAAACTTGTCTGCCACTTTGTGGCCGGAGTTAAGTCCAAGGAAATCAATTTCCTTGATGTTTTCGGCGGTGGCCATGCTAACGGTAAAGCACTTGCGTGCCTTGATGTTGTCCATGGTCTTATGGCTGTTGGCTACGTAGATGGCGACCTGGTTCATGTCGCTGACGGAACCCCATGCGGCCACCATGGCGTTGGGCGTACCGTCTTCGTTGTAGGTTCCGATAACCAATACGGGCTGGGGATAAAGATAGGGTTTGGCACCAAGATTTTTACGCATAGAAATTTCCTCTTTCCATTGAAAATAATAAAAAGATTTTCAATTACAACAAAAAAAGCCTGCATTTCTGCAGACTTTCATGATGGGAGAAAATTTCACTAGAAGTTAACGAATAGGCCTAGGTCAACAGCGAACCCGTCGGTGGTAGAGAAGCTGCCGAAGGGGTTCTGCAGGAACTGCTTTGTGAATGCAAGTTCTGCGGCAACACGGCCATATTCAAAACGGGAGCCCAGGTTGACTGTGGTCGTGTTGGCGAATGTGGTTCTGCTGGTTGCGACAAAATCAGCCAGTTCGTACTTTTCGTAGGAGAATACGTTCCAGTCAAGATTTGCGCCGCCGAAAATCATCATATGCTGATTCAATGCGACTTCGCCAAAAATGTTAGGTGTGACGAATGCGCTGAATCTTGTATGGCTATCCATGATGTTTTCGATTTCATCGTAGATGGCGAAGGGGAATCGGGTGTTGACGCCAAGATAGATGCGGGCATCTTCAGCCTTGAGGACAGCTGCGCCAATGTTGAATGTAGGCTTGAACTCGATTCGTGAAGAGGTATCGGAGACGGAGCTCTTGGTAATGACGTGATTCTTTTCGCCCTTGATGACTTCTTCCACGGTGACCTTGGTGTCGGTGGTAAAGCTATGGCGCAAACCTTCCACTCCGAAAGTCCAGAAGACTTCTTCACCGGAGTAAGAAAGGGCTAGCTTTCCGGTAGCGTCCCAGATGTTCTGTTCCCATTTATTGAAGGGGTCTGCGCTGTATCCTTCGGATTCGGGTTTTACGTAGTGGCCGCTTGCGACGATGTCGAAGGAACCGACCTGCAATGAGGCTGTTGCGCCGATGCTGGAGCCGCCATAGGTGATTTTTTCATTTTGTTCGGTAATGGGATATTCTGCATCGTTCCACTGTTTGCCGAAGGATCCGTCAACGGAAACGCCGAACTTCTGGAATGCCACACCGGCGGTGAGTAATCCCATGCTCTGGGAATTGTCGAAGGCGAGGAAGTATGTGGTGGTATTTCCGAAGGCCAGTGCAGCCCTTTCGTTGGTGGGTTCAAGGTACAGTCCCTTGATTCCGTACATCTTGCGGGGTGCGGCTATATTTCCGCCGATGGTTGCGGCTGCGGCTTCGTTACCTACAGCATTATAAATGTTGGCATGCAAGACATCCAGGGGGCCCTTGGTGGGCTTTTCTGCGGTTTGTGCAGGTTCCTGAATGGGAGCGGTGGAATCCTGGGGGACTGCCACGGAATCGCTGGTGGTTGCGGTGTCGGCTACAGCGACCTGCTCTGGGGTGGTTTCGGCTGCGGGTACATTTTCTGCAGTTTCGCGAGCAGTTTCGCGAGCAGTTTCGTCAGCGGCTTCTGCGGGGGTTGTCTCATTTGCGGCAGGGGCAGTCTCGTTTGTTGCGGGAGTGGAGGCTTCTGCCGTGGCCGTTTCTTCGGCACTCTTTTCAGGGTTTACGGCAGCGGTTTCTTCTGCCTTGACCTCTTCTGCGGGGGCTGCTTCTGCTGCAGCGGGGGCTTCGCTAGAGGCGGGAGCTTCCGCGATGGCGGCTGCATTTTGTTCAGCGGCAGGTGCTGCTGTTGTGTCAGATACGGTTGCGCTAGGAGTGGCTTCCTGGGCGTAAAGATTTACAACGGTGCCTAAAGTGGCGATAAGAAGAGACATTTTCATATTCATGTCTTCAACATAAACAAATCATGACGAACCTTATTAAGAATAAATCATTTTTTTGGGAACAGGCGTATACAAAAACTTCAAGAATTTTGGTGCATAATCGAGAGGAGAAGTTTAACTTTGGAAAAAACGACGGAGTAAATTAATGTCACTACTGCGCTTATCAGGGCTGTTTTTAGCTGGAATTCTGACTTTATGGGGCTGTAACGGAGAGAACGTTACTGAAGTCTCCTATGAAAAGCTGGATGAACCTATTGGCGAAAGAATCGGCCCTGTCAGTCAGTATGGAAGGCTGATTGCCGGAGTGAATTCCGAGGGCAAGGGCCGAATATACGGCAGTTGCAAGGGCGTATCTGATGGTAACGAAGTTCAGGTACGAGGCATGAGCCTTTACTGGAGCCTTTTGAAACCCGCTACAAAGTTTTATTCCGATACCGGCATTACGACCATGGTGAACGACATGAAAATCGAAGTGATTCGTGCCGCCATTGGTACCGAAGAAAATTGGGGCGGGACATTGGGATTTTTGTTGGATCCGGATGCTCAGCGCGAATTGATCGATCAGGCTGTTAAGGCGGCCATAAAGAATGACATCTATGTAATTATCGACTGGCATTCCCATAGTGCGCATAAGCAGTTGAGTGATGCTATCGCCTTCTTCGACGAAATGGCTCAAAAATACGGCCAGTATAACAATGTGATTTTTGAAATTTTTAATGAGCCTACCAGAATTGTCTGGGAGCAGGTGAAGGCTTATGGCGATACCGTCGTCGCGACCATTCGAAAGCATTCTGACAATTTGATTCTTGTGGGTAACCCCATGTGGGACCAGTCGCCCAATTGGGCTATAGGAAAAGAGATCGCCGATTCACTTCATAATATTGCCTACACATTCCATTACTACGCTAATAGCCACAGCATCAAGCTCGAAGGACGGAATGCCGAAGAAGCGATGAATGCGGGGTTGTCCCTGTTTGTTAGCGAATGGGGTACTGCAAATGCAAGTGGAAAGGGCGTGCCTGATGTAGACCGCAATGATCAATGGCAGGAATGGATGGATGAACGCAAGCTTTCATCCGCCAACTGGTCCGCTTCCATGATTAACGAAGGTACTGCTGCATTTGCGCAGGAGAGCCGAGTAGACTCTCTTGTGTATACGGTATCCGGTGAATTGGTGAAGGGATATCTATCTGCAAATCCCGATTCTTACAAGGCCTGCAAGGCAAAGTAAGCTTTAGGAAAAGCTATCCGACAATCACTTTATAAAATTCCATGAACTGTTCGGGGGAAAGTTCCTCGGCACGGACAGTGGTAGGATAATCCAGGAGTTCGATGGCTTCCTGGATTTTCTTCTTGTCGTAGGCGCGACCGAAGGAATTGGCCAAGGTCTTACGCTTCTGGGTAAAGGCGGCACGAACGAAATCGAAGAATCCCTCGGGAGCCTGCAATGCGTCTGCGCGGGGGGTGAGCAGCATGGTGGCGCTGTCTACGTTGGGCTTCGGTGTAAAATGCTCGGGACCGATCTTGCGTAAAATCTGGGTGTTGGCGAAAGCGGATACCAGAACAGAAAGGCTGCCGTAATTGCTGCTGCAGGGCGAGGCGCAAATGCGTTCGGCAACTTCCAGCTGCACCATTCCCATAAAGCCCTTGGTCAGATGCAGTCGGGGCATGAGCCCTGCGATAATTGCCGTAGAAACATTGTAGGGCAGGTTGCCGGTGACCCAGGGCTTTTCGTGTGCATCCAGAAAGGCCTGCAAGTCGAATTTCAAGAAGTCGATGTTGGTGATATGGAAGTTTTCGCGGTCGCCGAACTTTTCGTTCAACACGGCCACGCACTGTTCGTCGATTTCGACGGCTGTCAGTTCCACGCCGCGGTTCAGCAGGTGTTCTGTCAGGGCGCCATGGCCGGGGCCGATCTCGAGAACGGCTTCGCCCTTTTCGGCAGGCAGGTCACCTGCGATGGCGATGGCGGTGGGAACATCCAGAAAGTTCTGGCCAAATTTACGACGACGAGCTCTATCCATGTCTATAAAGATAGAAATTCCTTCAGGTCGGCCATTCTTTCGCGGCCGTCTTTCAGACCCAATTCATAAAGGGCTACAAGTTTTGAAGTGTCCTTTTCGACGCGGCTGATTTTCAAGTCTGTTTCGGGGCGGAAAACGAAAGCCTTTCCATTGGCTTCCCATTGGGCCAGAGTTTCGAGGCTCTTGTTGTAACGGATATGTCGATCGCCAACGGCCTTTACGAAGTTAGGATACTTGCGGTAGACGATCTTGTATACGGGAAGAAAACTGTTCGCCTCTTTTTGGTAACCCTTGTGTCGTGTGGTGATGACAACCTGCTTTTTATAGCCGGTGCGGTCCATGAATTCAAAGGGGATGCTGTCGGCGATATTTCCGTCAAACATTTTCTTGCCCTGGTAATGAACCAGGCTGCTCATGAGCGGCAGCGAAGAGGAAGAACGGATGGCATCCATATCCTGGCGCAAGTTGTGAACCTGGAAGTATTCGGCGCCACCAGTTTCCACGTTGCTTGCGGCCACATAGAATTTTGATTCGGCGGCATTCTTCTTGAAGGTGTCAAAGTCGAAAGGATCGATGACTTCGGGTACTGTATGGTAGCAGAATTCCAGGTCAAAGTAGTTGCCGGTACGAATCCAGTTTCCGAAGCTCATGTAGCGCTTGTCCTTGGAATGGACTGTATCCAGTCGGAAGTTTCTATCCCGCTGTTCCGAAAGGTAATTGCAAAGGTGGGTTGCCCCTGCCGAGGTTCCGGCGTAGCCGCCAAACTTTAAACCTTCATCTAGCAACGCGTCAAGAACGCCGGCGGAGTAAGCTCCACGCATACCGCCACCTTCCAGTACCAAGGCGGTGTCTTTCAAGAATACTTTAAACATTCCTTTTTCTGAATCCTGGATCGGTTCCATAAAAGATTAGAAGTTCACGAATGCGCCAATGGACATGGCGATTTCATCATGATCCGAGAAGCTGCCGAAGGGGTTCTGCAGGAACTGTTTGGTAAATGCCATTTCGAGGGCGGCAAATTCATACTGGAGACGCATGCCGAGAATGGCTGTGGTTTCTCCGGATTCCATTTCCAGTGCCTTTACAGAAACGTTGTTGATGTAGGAATCACGATAGTCTGCTACGTCCCAGCAATAGCTGACGCTGCCGAATGCCATGACGTACTGGCCCAGGGCCACTTCTGCCAGGACGTTGGGTGTCAAGGTCAAACCATATTCGTTATGTCTGCTGACAACGCCATCGATTCGGTCGTACGCAATCAGGGGAACGGCTGTATTCAGACCAAGGAATACGCGGGCTTTCTGGTTCTGCAGAATGGGGGCGCCCACATTAAATTCGGGAATGACTTCTACACGGGTCGTGGTGTCGGTAACGGTCGACTTGTAGGTCGCCTTATAGGTTTCGCCGTTTTCTGTGAATATGGATTCGGTTTTGCTGCTAGTGCTGGCTTTGTACCTAAGGAAGTTCAGGTTAACGGACCAGGACAAGGCATTGCTTGTGGTATGAGCTACGGTTAGCTTTCCTCCCAGGGCCCATTCGTCCTTTTCGTGTTCTTCGCCAAATTCGCTGATGAAATAGGAACCGTTGGGGTTGGCGTAGGTCACTCCTAATGCAAGGTCGATGTTGGCCAGATTTGCAGATGCTGTTCCACCGAACTGAGTGCCGGGATTGGTAATCTTGTATGTCGTGCTGGAGGAATCGATGTCGTTATCGATGTAGCTCCAGGATTTCCCTGTTGCGGCCTCTAGGCTGAAACCGAAGTTTTGCCCCGCGTAGCCCAAGGTAACAAGGCCCAGTTCGCTGTAGTTGGCGGCATTGGTCTTGTTGTTGTCAAAGGCCAGGAAGAATGTGCTGCCTTCTCCGAAACTTACAACACCGTATCCGTCTACAGGTTCGATGTAGACGAACTTGCGGTTGTGCATTTTGTGGGGCATCGAAATTTCACCGGCGACGTTGGCGGCTGCGGCTTCATTGCCGACGGCGTTGTAGGCCCTGCCGTGGAAAATATCCAGAACGTGTTTTTCGGCAGTTGCCTGGACTGGTTGCTCGGCGATACTTTCTGCTTCCTGTTGTGTCAGGGGCATGGCTGGTATCGTATCCCAGATACTTTCTGCAGTTTGGTCTAACTCTGGATTTTCGGCTGCAGGGATTTCTTCGACGGGCTGAAGTGCTGTCTGGGTTGCTGCCGAATCGGTAGGTATAAAGGAAATGCCTGCCGGCTCCACATAGCTGGGCTCTTCCATGGGCATAGGCTCGGGTTTGGGCATAGGCTGGAGAAGTTCCGCACTTTCGCTAACAGGAACGGGGGCGTTGGGATCCACATATTCAGGGGCAGGTTCCGCAACGGCATTATTCTCCATTTCGGAACTTTCAATGGGTGCAAATGTATTTGACGTATCGCTGGAGACGATGGGGGCAGGAATTTCGGAGTCCTGCGGTGCCGCGGGCTGGATAGATTCTCCGTCCATCGATTGCAAGATGGTTTCTGCTGAATTATCCTGAGGGGGTTGCTGCGTTAAAACGGGTGCATTTTGAGCCCAGATTGTTGCTGATGACAAGCTGATTGCGGCTAGAAAAATTTTCTTACTGATGTTCATGGAGATAAACTTAATCATTTTTTCTATTTTTGGTTAAAAGGTATTTTTAGGAAGTATAATTTCCATTGAGGTTTTTATGTCCGTTGCAATGCAAGATGTAATGAAACAGTCCGGTGTGGCCTTTGGTACCAGTGGTGCTCGCGGCCTGGTTTCTGCAATGACCGACCGTGTGTGCTATGTTTATGCACGCTCCTTTATCAAGTACTGCGAAGCTAGCTACAAGTGCGAAAAGAATATCGCTATTGCTGGAGACCTTCGCCCAAGTACTGGTCGCATTTTGCAGGCTCTGGTGAAGGCCGGCCAGGATGCTGGCTGGAAGGTGACTTATTGCGGTCGCATTCCTTCTCCTGCCATTGCACTTTATGGTCTTGATAAGAGCTTGCCCACCATCATGGTGACAGGATCCCACATTCCTGCCGACCGTAACGGTATCAAGTTTAACCACCCCAACGGCGAAATTACAAAGGCCGACGAACAGGGCATTGTTTCTCAGTCTGTTGATTTTGACGAAGCTTTGTTCGATGCTGCCGGCATGTTGAAGAATGCTCCGGAACTTCCCGCTGTTGAAACCGAAGCCGAAGAAAATTACTGCAAGCGTTATCCCGAATTCTTTGGTGAAAAGGCTTTGCAGGGCTTGACCATCGGCGTCTATCAGCATTCCGCTGTTGGCCGCGACATTGTGGTCCGCGTTCTCGAAAGCCTGGGCGCCTGCGTAAAGCCCTTCGGCCGCAGTGACGTTTTTGTTCCGGTGGATACCGAAGCGATCCGCCCCGAAGATGAAGAACTGGCCCGCGAATTTACCCACAAGGATTATGTGGACGCCGTGTTCAGTACCGATGGCGATAGCGACCGCCCGCTTCTGGCTGATGATGTGGGCATGTGGCTCCGCGGTGACGTGCTGGGTATTTTGGCATCCCAGGCTCTGGGCATCAAGCGCATCGCTACTCCCGTCAGCTGCAACACCTCCCTCGAAAAGTCCGAAAGCTTCGAAAAGATTTGCCGTACCCGCATCGGCTCCCCCTATGTCATTGCCGGCATGGAAAGCCTTATGGAAGGTGACGCCGCAGCAAGTGCTGCCGCCGGCGTGTCCGTCGCCGGTTACGAAGCCAACGGCGGTTTCCTGCTGCAGACCGATCTGAAGCGCACCGCCTATGATGGCGTTACCCGCACTCTGAAGGCTCTGCCCACTCGCGATGCATTGCTCCCCATGATTGCTGTCATGGTCATGGTTCGCGAACAGAAGATGTGCGTGGTAGATCTTCTCCGCAAGCTTCCCAAGCGCTTTACTGTCAGCGACCGCCTCAAGGAATTCCCCACCGAAATTTCCAAGGCCAAGCTTGCAGAAATCCGCGAACAGAAGCTGGGTGAAAAGTTGTTCGGCAAGTTCGCCGCCAAGCCCAGCAAGTTCAACAAGGGCGCACCCTTCCACGGAAAGATGGTCTCCCTTAACGAAGTGGACGGCTACCGTATGGAATTTGATTCCGGTGACATCGTTCACCTGCGTCCCAGTGGCAACGCCCCGGAATTCCGCTGCTACGTGGAAACCGAAGGCAAGGAACGTTCCGCTGAACTTCTGGCTGACTGCCTCAAGGTCATGGAAGGCTGGCGCAAGTAATGCTTACGTCATTCTGAGCATCGAAGATGCGAAGAATCCAGTGACGTTCCACTCTTTTTTGTATCTTAAATCTCATGATGAAGAAACTTCTTGCTACGCTTACCCTATCTACAGTTGTCACCGTCTTTGCCGGCGAACATTGGAATGTGGATTTGGGCGGTGTTTCTATGAAGTATCTTTCGATGCAGGTGTCTGCCCGCAGTGCGGCTATGTCTGGTGCCGGTGTTGCCGACGCTTCCCGTGCGGCCGAAGTGAGCCGCAATCCCCTGGCTATGAGCTCTGTAGAAAATGCGGAGTTCGGCGTGAACCAGCTGGTGTTTGACGATAATTCCGCCGACAACTTTGTATCGGCTTATTATGGTCTGCCTTTTAGTTTTGGCACGATGCCCTTGACCTACTCCATGACGGTGGATTTTCTGGGTTACGAGGATATCGAAGGGCGTGATGAGTTTGGCAACGAAACCTCTAGCTATGGAGCCTACGCCTGGAGCATTCAGGCAGGTCTCGGTAGCCGCGGTAAGGTTTTCAACTGGGCTGCGTCCGCCCGCTTTGCGACCCAGACCATTGACGATGAATCCGCTGTGGCCTTCCTTGGAGATATTGGCGGATCCTACCGCGTGAATAAGTATCTGGCTTTTGCAGCGACCTTGACCAACTTTGGCTACATGGGCGATTATGACGGCGAAGATGAGGCTGCTCCTATGGCGTTGCAGGCTGGCATTACCGGTATTTTGCCCATTACCGAAAACTGGAATATCCATGCTTCTGCCGATGCATACCGTCGTGCGGATACGGACCCTTATTGGCTTTTTGGCGGCGAAATTAATTACGCCGACATTCTGGGTTTTCGTATGGGTTATGCCATCCGTCCCGATACCGAAGATGGTATCAGTTGCGGTCTGGGCCTGAATTTCGGGATGATCGTGTTTGATTACGGCTACAGCCCCCGCCCGGCATTTGAAGGCGGCCAGCATTACATTACCGTGGGTCTAAAGTTCTAGGCCTCCGTTTTTCTTGATTTGATAGGCCAGGCAGCCGCGGCTGATTCCTAGGTTCTTGGCGGCAACGGATTTGTTCCATCCGGTGTTTTGCAGTTCCGTGAAGATGGTGCCCCAATTGGGGGCTGTGGCGTATGGCCTTGTGCTTGCAATGGGAACTGGAGTTGTGAAACTCTTCCCGGAATCTTGCAGGGATCCCTGGTTGTCGTATTCATCGGTGATGATTTCGTATAAGGTTATTCCGTGGGGTTTCAGCAGGGCGTAGCGTTGCAGTACGTTTTTCAGCTGACGGACGTTCCCGGGCCAACGCTTTTGAGAAATAATCCGTAGTTCCTGTTCGTTCAGGGAGCAGAGCAGTTCATCTTCGGCGTTTGAATTATGGGTGTGATAGGCGTTCTCGATGGGGTATATTTCTTTTAGGGCGTCAGCCCATAAGGTTTGCGATAACTCCCTGATGTCATCCCTTTCTCTAAGGGCTGGAATTTTTACTGGGAAAACGTTCAGCCTAAAATAAAGGTCTTCACGGAAACGCCCGGCGGCCACTTCAGTTTTCAGGTCGCGGTTGGTGGCGCAGATTAGCCTGAAGTTTACCGGTATGCTCTGGGTTTGCCCCAGGGGCAGAACGGATCTTTCTTGCAGGACTCTTAACAGTTTGCATTGTGTGTCCAGCGGCATCTCCCCAATTTCATCTAGGAACAGGGTTCCCCCTTCGGCGGCGCGGACGACGCCCTGTTGGTCGGTGGCTCCGGTGAAGGCTCCCTTTCGAGCTCCTTCAAGAATGCTTTCGGCCAGATTCCTGGCGATGGCGCCACAGTTCAGGGCCACAAAGGGGCCTGATTTTCGGTGGCTGTTGTCGTGTATGTAACGGGCGGCAACTTCCTTTCCGGCTCCGGATTCACCTTGCAGGAGTACGGACATGTTGGATTTTGCGGCGATGAGCATCAAATTTTTGTACTTCATAATTGATATACACGTGTTTTTCCCTTTTACGCACCCCTCTTTATTACTATTTTTACGCCCGCGCTGATTTTTTTACAAAAGTCGCAGAAAATACGGCTGATTTTGTAGAGGCGCATCACATAAAGACAAACAAATAGGGCTGGCCAGGTGGGTAGTCTTGAGCGGCATCCCGGGTGGGGTGTGAATCGTGATTGAGCGGTTCTGTTCGAAGGCGAGAGGTCTGGTGGTCCAAAGGATAAAAATGTCTAGAATCGTATGTAAGTTCGGCGGCAGCTCCGTTGCCGACGCTGGTCAGTTCAAGAAAATCAAGAACATCGTTTCCTCCGACGCAAAGCGCAAAGTGGTTGTGGTTTCTGCTCCGGGCAAGCGCAATCCCAAGGAAACCAAGCTGACCGACCTTCTCTACAGCACCTATGATCTGGCTTCCAAGCACCTGGATTTCTCTCAGCCCTGGAACTTGATCCGTAACCGCTATCTCGAAATTTGTGCAGACCTGGGTATCGAACCCAAGGTTGCCGAAGACCTGGACATCCTGGAAAAGCAGCTCCGCGACGACGTTGAATCCATCACCACCGATTACCTGGTGAGCCGCGGTGAATACCTGAGCGCCCGCGTCATGTCCGTCTATCTGGGCGCTGAATTCGTGGATACTTTCCCCATCATCACTTTCGATGAAAAGTACCGCATTCTTCCCTCCAGCTACGAAACCATCGCAAAGGCCCTTTCCGACGAAAACAAGCTCTATGTGCTTCCGGGCTTCTATGGTTCCAACACCCGTGGCGAACTGAAGACCTTCAGCCGCGGCGGCTCCGACATTACCGGCGCAATTCTCGCTCACGCCATCGACGCGGAAACCTACGAAAACTGGACCGACGTTTCCGGCATGCTGATGGCTGACCCCCGCATCGTCGAAAATCCGCTGCCCATCGAATACGTGTCCTACCGCGAAATCCGCGAACTGGCCTACTCCGGCGCAAGCGTCCTTCATGACGAATCCATCGCTCCTTGCCGCGCCAAGAAGATTCCTATCAATATCCGCAACACCAACCGCCCCGAAGACGCCGGCACCATCATCGGCCCCACTCCGGAATCCACCAAGCTTCCCATCACCGGCGTTGCCGGCCGTAAGGGCTTCTCCATGATCTACATCGAAAAGTCCATGATGAACAAGGAAGTTGGTTTCGGTCGCCGCGTGCTTGCCGTTCTGGAAAGCGAAGGCCTTTCCTACGAACTGTGCCCCAGCGCTATCGACTCCATGAGCATCGTTGTGGATACCAAGAAGCTGGAAGCTGTTGAACATGTCGTCATGGAAGACATCACTCAGCAGATGCATCCGGACCGCATCAAGATCTTCAAGGGCATCAGCCTTATCGCTACCGTTGGCCATGGCATGACCAACAAGATCGGTGTCGCTGCAAAGCTCTTCACCGCCCTTGCAGAAAACCAGGTGAACGTCCGAATCATCGACCAGGGTTCTTCCCAGATCAACATCATCACCGGTGTGGATGAAGACGACATGAACAAGGCCATCAAGGCCATCTACGACGCATTCACAAAGTAAGGTGAAACCCTCGGGATTGCCGAGGGGGCGCTTGCGGCGTGTCATCCTGAGCGCCTGTGGCGCGAAGGATCTAGCAAAGGCCCCGAGCGTGTCGAAAGTCGCAAAAAAGCCCGCAGTTCAACGCTGCGGGCTTTTTTGTACCTAGGTGTGGTCGCTGCGGCGCATGGGGAGGGGCTGGATGGGAAAATTTGGTCGCTGGATGGGGCTGAAACACGAAATTAGGTTACTAAACGGCCGAAAAACATCTTTTTAGTAACCTGTTTTACAAATAAATTAATTACAATGCCATGGTTTAGTTAGAAAATAGGTTACTAACTAACCGAAAATCCCTATTTTAGTAACCTTTGGGGTATGGGTAATTAAGAAGACGTTCCTTTTTTGAGACTTTTGTTTGCGTACAAAATAATAATCGGGTTACTAGATGCCTTTATATTACCCATTTAGTAACCCATTTTGACAAAAAGTCCTTTTGCATGGCAACAAAATTGGCCGAACCACCAATTATTTGTATATTTGAGGCATAGTTCATAGATCGCCATCCTGCATAAAACCGGAATTTGCCGGCGGACCGCAGAGGCGGTCTTTTTTTATGCCCTAAAAAAGGAGTGCAGATGCAATTTAAAGAATTGATTTCGCCGGATAAGCTGGTGTCTGTTGTTCAGGCAAAAGCGGAAGAGCTACTTGCTGCAATTACCACAATTGATAAGCGTTTGAGGAAATCAATAGAGGGGCGTCTCCGTATGGCCCGTCGCAAAAAATTAGTACATTACTTTCATGTAAAAAGTTCTGCCGATATTGTTGGCGATTATATTCCTCAATCAGATGTGGCGACCATCAAAGCTTTGGCGCAGAAGGATTATGATAAATGCGCTCTCAAGGAACTGCAGCGGGAACTTTTCGTAATTGACAAGTTTCTTAAGGAATATCAGCCGGAGCGTCTCAATGCGGTTTACAGCAATCTTGCTCCAGAACGTCAGCATTTTGTACAGCCAGTGCATCTCCCCGACGAGGAATATGCGGAGCAGTGGCTTGCGGTAAAGTACAGCGGGAAGGGGATGGCTGCTGACGCGCCCCTGCTGGAAACCTCCCGCGGGGAGCGGGTCCGCTCCAAGTCGGAGGTCATCATCGCGGATACCCTCGACCGCCTGAAAATTCCTTACCGCTATGAATTTCCGCACCAGCTGAAAGTCCGCAGAAACAGCCGCGGGCGAGGTGTCGCTGCGGCAATAGACCCTGCTGGCGCCGCATTACGCAACCCGCAGGTCAATCCGTCCGACGACATCCGCATGCAGAGCCGTCAACCCGAAAACTTCTGCAGGCAAGGTGACGGATCTCGCAATCTGCAAGGCAGTCCATCCGAAAACTTCTGCAGGCAAGACAACTCGCGTAAACACGACAGCTCTCGCCGCACTGTAACGTTCCATCCGGATTTCACCTGCCTCAATCTCCGCACCCGCCGTGAATTCATCTGGGAGCATTTCGGGCGAATGGACGATTCCGAATACATCGCAGAAACTCTAGGAAAATTCGAGACCTACATCGCCAACGGAATCTTCCCCGGCGAAACCCTCATCTTCACCATGGAAAATCAGGAACGCCCGCTGAACCCCGCCACCGTGGAGGCGCTGGCGAGGAAATATTTGCTGTAATGTTTTGGATCAAACCATGTTGAAAGTAGTCAGCATGTTTTTTTGTAGAAATTGTGAAGCGACGATGGAATTTTAGATAAATTTTCTATAATTACCTTGTACAAGTGAAAGGAAATCCTATGAAGAACTTTATTGCAAAGATTGGTGCTGTTCTGCTGGCTCTTGGAACGGTTATGGCCTTGAGTGGCTGCGGCGAAGATTCTGGAACGAATCCTTATGCCGATGCAAAAATGGTTGACTCTCGCGATGGCAAGACCTACAAGACCGTGAAAATCGGTGACAAGGTCTGGATGGCGGAAAACCTGAACTATCAGACCGGCGAAAGCAAGTGTTACGACAACAAACCCGAAAACTGCGACAAGTATGGCCGCCTTTATGTTTGGAGTGAAGCCGTTACCGCTTGCCCGGATGGCTGGCACCTGCCTAATAAGCAGGAACTTGAAGATTTGAAAATAACGGCCGGTCAAAAGGCTGGTATTGACATGGCAGGAACCGTGTTGAAGTCTAGTACTGGCTGGAAGGTAAATAGCGGCAAGAGTGGAAACGGTACCGACGGCCTCGGCTTTGGGGCGTTGCCCGCTGGCAGCTACTTCAGCGACCTCGACGACTTCCACGACGAGGGCAACTACGCGCTCTTCTGGTCTTCTACGGAGTACTCTAGTAACGATGCGTACTACCTGGTTTTGGACTGCTCCTACGAGGGCGCCGGCGTGTACGACTACGATAAGAGTAGCGGCTTCTCGGTTCGTTGTGTCAAAAATCCCTAGCCCTATTTAATCCTATCCCCGCAATATTCCAGACGACCGCAGTTTTTGCAGTGGGCGCCCATCCATAGGGTGTCAAACTGGTTGATGGCGGCTTCGACGATTTGCGGGTCGTTGGTGAGAATGCCTGCCTCGAAGTTTCGCCTTAGGGCGCTTTTCATGCCGATGCCCGCACCTGTCAAGTTGGCAGATCCGATGTAGGCCACTTCCAGGTCGAAGATCACCATCTTGAAATGCACTCGCGGACAAAGCACTCGTTCCAGGTCCGTCGCCAAAATTGGGAATCGGTCGAAGTCCTCGCGAAAATTTGGCCCGGGTTCTTTTGCGTGTACCAGGCGCACGCCCACACCGCGTTTCAACAAGCCTGCAATCTGCCCCAGCAAAGGAATGGCCTCGCCGTTCTGCTTTACGTACAAGTCCTTGATGTCGGCGGTACCGATCCACAGGGTGTCACGAACTTTTGCGATGCGTTCGATGACTTCGCTGTAATGCTCTTCGTTGGCGATGTACTTGGTGAAAATTTCTGCCATCTTTTCTTTCTCAAAACAGGTAGCTTTTACTATATTGACGTAACACAAAAAATAATTAATAGATCGCTATCCTGCCAGAAACCGGATTTTGCCGGCGGACCGCAGGGGCGGTCTTTTTTGTTTTTAAAACGTTCGCGGATTGCTGAATCGTTCGCGGCTAAAATGGTTGCAGTGGCTGAAACAGAAAAGGTGGTAAAATGAATCGCAAGAAAATGAAAGAAGCTTTGCTCCCTCATCCGGTGCGCTTTGAAAAATTGGAAATGGTCGGCGGCAATTACATTGGAGACCCCACGCTCTTGACTTTGCCCTGGAAACGCGTCGGGGTATTCGCCTCGCGTTCTACGGATCCGGCCATGGGGATACTTCGGGAACAGTGGGCCATGTCCAAGGGGCGCAAGCGCTGTTGCATCATCGGTACATTTCATTCTCCGGGGGAATGTGAGATTCTTTACCATGTGCTGAAATTTGGCGGGTCGGCGGTGTGGCTTATGGGGTGTGCGCTCCCTGCGGAACTGCCCAACTTTTGCAAGGGTGCCATTCGAAAAGGCCGCCTGCTGATGGTCTCCTGTTTTAATCGCGAACATCATTCCTATGCCACGGCCCGCTATTGTGCCCAGCTTGCCGACAGGTATTCAAGCAGTCTTGCCATCTGGTCTATGAAAGAGGGGGGCCTTGTGCAGTCCATTTACAACCGGGCGAAAAATAATGGCAAGAGGGTGGAGGTGTTCTAAAACCCTTGATTTTGACCCGCAGGGTTGGCGGGTTTTTCTATTTATTTGGTTGTCAGATTTATTAACGCAAACTGGAAAAAATGAAACGGATGAAATTTCTTGGGGCCCTTGTGGCGTGCTGTTTTTACGGAATGCTTTTTTGCGCCATTACTTCTTGCGGCCAGTCCATTACCGATGATCGTGACGGGCAGAGCTACGGCGTGGTGCAAATCGGTTCTCAACTCTGGATGGCTGAGAACTTGAACTTCGCTGGCGACGCGGCTGGCGATGCCTTCGACAAAACTATTGCAGCAGAAAGTTTCTGCCCCGAGGGCGACAATCGCAACTGCAAAAAGTACGGTCGCCTCTACACATGGAATGCGGCGCAGAACGCATGCCCCGCAGGTTGGCGCCTGCCCACCGCCGATGAATTTAACGCCATGTTCCTGGCTGTTGCCGCAACGGATACTCGTGGCGCCGCCATGGCTCAGGCAACCAACATTACAACTGTCGGTAAACTGCTGAAATCCACCAGCGGCTGGTTCAAGAATGGCAATGGTATAGACGCTGTAGGTTTCGCCGCTCTTCCCGCAGGCTACATGGCAGCGGCAGAATCCTCCGATAATCAATCCGATAGCAATCAACCCGCAGTGGGCAAGTTTGACGGCATCGGTGGCTACGCCTATTTCTGGAGCTCCACCCTGGATGCGGTTGAACCCGCCTTCGCCCATTATCTCTTTTTGGATTTCAGCAGCCCTGCCGCCGAAATGAAATCCTTCGACAAGAATTCGGCCCGCTCCGTCCGCTGCGTCAAAAACTGATTCTCCTGGCGGATTATTTCGGTGGGCACGTCATTTCGTTGTCGTTTTTTTATTTTTGATAAAAAGGGGCTTGATGTCATAAAGGTCCCGCAAACTGTTTAACAGGAATTTGGAAAATGGAATTCACTCTTGAAGAAATGCGTGGCCAGCTGGCCAAACTAGAAACGAGAATTTCTGCCGCTTGCGAAAAGGCTGGACGTTCCCGTGAATCCGTGCTTCTGGTTTGGGTGAGCAAGTTCCATCCGGCCGAAGCTGTAGAAAACGCAATTGCCCTGGGCGCAAAGGTCTTTGGCGAAAACCGCGTGCAGGAAGCGGAATCCAAGTTCAGCGAACGCCGCATCGCTCTGGACGGCTCGACCGTGCAGTGCCATGTGATTGGACCTGTGCAGAGCAACAAACTGAAGAAGGCCGCCATCGTTGCCGACTGCATTCACTCCATCGCAAACATGGAAGCCGTTGAAAAGTTGGAGAAGGTTTGTGCTGGTCTCGCCGATGCCGCCCACCCCGAAGGCAAAACTCTGGAAATTCTCTTCCAGGTGAACGCCGGCGAAGAAGAAACAAAGAGTGGTCTGGACGTTGCCAATGCCGACGCCTTCCTTGCCGAACTTGAAAAAGTCGCGGGCGCCTGTGGCCCTGACGGCAAGAGCGAAAAATTCCCTCACCTTAAATTCCGTGGCCTCATGACCATCGGCAAGAACACCGGCGTGGCCGAAGATTCCCGCGAATGTTTCGCCTTCCTCCGCAATCTCCAGCAGAAGTACCTGGCTCGCGGCGGCGTATTCGCTGCATTCGATCAGCTGTCTATGGGCATGACCGGCGACCTGGAAGTCGCCATTGAAGAAGGCTCCACCATGATCCGCGTAGGCACAGCCCTCTTCGGCGAACGCGACTACAGCAAGCCCGTTAACGATCCTGTGTAATTAGAAATGTATTTTGTGTTAATTGCGATAGTTGTTTTTGGCGTCCTGTTGTTGCTTGTCTCTCCAAAACAAGAAAAACGAGAGCGGGTTAAACGACGTGATTTCGTTCAACGACAAAAATTCCAAAAAACGAAAATACGATACAATCCACCACATAAAGATTTTTCGCAGACAAAACCTTTTGATGAGAAGGCGTTTTGGAAATCCCAAAATGTCAAATATCGAAATGAGAAAGAGGCTTTTATCGATCCAAAGAATGCCGAAAAAATTGATGCCAGTCTTGCAGATGACAAACATGGAAAAATGTTTATGTTTCGACTCATTCGGGATTCACTGAAATTGATACTGTTCTTCTGCATGAGACTGGAATCTATGTTTTTGAAACGAAAAATATTTCTGGAGCCATTTCTGGTAGCATAGAACAGAAGCAGTGGAGTCAGATTGTCAATAGTCGTGCTTCCCATTCCTTCTATAATCCTGTGTTGCAGAATATGGGACATATGCGAGCTCTTTTGCATAAATTGCATGTAAGGCTTGAGAAAACACCGATTTATTCTTTTATTGTCTTTAGTGATCGCTGTACATTACGTCTTGCCCCTGTAAGTGGAACTTTTGGACGGGGTGATGATTGCTGGCGTTTGCTGCATTTGAGTGAGTTGAAAGGTGTTCTTAAGGAGTCTATGATGAAACGGCCTTCTATTTATCATTCAAAGCAACTTGAAACTTGGTGGAAAGAACTGCAATCTTGTGTAAATGTTGATGAATCTGTAAAAAAATCGCATGCAGAGTCTATTCAAAGGCTGCATCATCACAATTAATGAACTATAAAAAGTTAGCGGATTTTATTCCCGCTTTTTTTCATATTCAAACTTTTTTATATACATTTGTAAAAAAGCTATCAAGGAGAATTTTATGGCAATCGCACTCGCCGCCGTTGGCGTTATCGTTGTTCTGGTCATCATCGTGGCTGGCATTTACAACGGCCTGGTCAAACTTCGCAACAACCGCGAAAACGCATTTGCAAATATCGACGTCCAGCTGAAGCAGCGCTACGATCTGGTGCCCCAGCTGGTATCTTCCGTCAAGGGTTATGCCTCCCACGAAAAGGAAACTCTGGAAAAGGTCATCGCCGCCCGTAATTCCGCCATGAGCGCCTCCACCGTCGACGAAAAGGTTGCCGCCGACAAGGCCATGTCCGGTGCCCTCGCCGGCCTCAAGGTCACATTGGAAGCTTACCCGGAACTGAAGGCCAACACTAACTTCCTGCAGCTCCAGAACGAACTTTCCGACATCGAGAACAAGCTGGCCGCAGCCCGTCGCTTCTTCAATTCCGCCACCAAGGAATTCAACAACGCCTGCGAAGTTTTCCCCAACAATATTTTCGCTGGCATGTTCGGCTTCCGCCGCGCCGCCATGTACGAAGCTACCGAAAGTCGCGATACCCTGAACAAGGCTCCCGAAGTCAAATTCTAGCGACACGCTTTGAGTTTTGAGCTACGAGAAAATTTTACTACTCATTGCTCACAGCTCGCTACGCACGGCTCATGGCTCTATGAAATACGTTGGAATGCAAACCCAGATCTGGCGGAACAACAGGAACACCGTCATCCTGTTGTTTATGTACCCTATTATCATTTTTGCCATGTTCTGGGCCTTTGTCTTTGTGATGGACTATTTCGGGGTGTTCTGCAGTTTTACGCCTGACGCCCTCATCAGCGGATCGCCCATAACCACCATTGGCGATGTCTGCCGCGAAAATCCCATGACCTATGGCACCCGCTGGCCTGTGGTGTGGTTCTGCTTCTTAAAGGCTCTGCCTGCGGTGGCGATCGTTGTCACCACCTGGTTTGCCCTGGCCTACAGCAGTAACGTTTCCATCATCCGCCGCATTACCCGCGCCCGCCCCCTGGAACGCAAGGAAAACGTCCGCGTCTACAACATTGTCGAAAACCTCTGCATTGCGGGCGGTATCGAAATGCCGCAAATCAACATTGTGGAAGAACCCGGCCTGAACGCGTTCGCCAGCGGCATCGACGTAAAGACATTCACCATCACCCTGACCACCGGCATCGTTGAAAAGCTGAACGACGAGGAACTATCCGCCGTAGTGGCCCACGAACTGACCCACATCAAAAACCGTGACACCCGACTGATGGTGGTGTGCATTGTCTTTGTGGGCATGGTTTCGCTGATGCAGACCGTCTTTATCGAAATCCTCAAGGGCATGGTCCGCGGCTCCAGGCGTTCCCGTGGCCGAAGGAAGGGCGATGGCGGAGCCATAATCATCATCTTCTTTGCGCTGGTAGGCGTGGTCATTACCTCGATCGCCTATTTCTTCAGCTTCATCAACCGCCTGGCCATTTCCCGCAAGCGCGAATACGTGGCCGACGCCGGTGCGGCGGAACTCTGCGGCGACCCACTGGCCTTGGCAAGCGCCCTCCGCAAAATCTCCGAGACCCCGGGCCTTGTGAACGTCCAGCGAAACGACGTGGCCCAGCTCTACATCATCCATCCCGAAGAAGAGGAAGACAACGGCGTTTTCCGAAGCATCGCCAAGAAGGTGGATTCCATTTTCTGGACCCATCCCGACACCCCCGAACGAATCCAGATCCTGGAACAGTTCTGATTATGGGTGGACATAGGGCAGGTCCCGCTAACTATAAAAAATGCCACGGTTAAAACCGCGGCATTTTGAATATAAAGGGTTCGTTATTTTTCGCCGGCAGGAACGTCTTTTTCGCCGCTGGCAGGTTC
Source organism: Fibrobacter sp. UWH9 (assembly GCF_900129715.1). NCBI lineage: Bacteria > Pseudomonadati > Fibrobacterota > Fibrobacteria > Fibrobacterales > Fibrobacteraceae > Fibrobacter > Fibrobacter sp. UWH9. The sequence goes on from NZ_FQWP01000019.1 coordinate 57,376, forward strand.
GTCGGGCTTGCCGTTCTTCTGCTTCTTGATGGCTTTCAGCTGTTCCAGGCGTTCCGCAAAAAGTTTTTCCTTTCCGATCTGCTTGGGCTTGTAAAGTTCCAGACCTTCCAGCTGCTTTGGCAGATGTTCCTGGGCCGAGTAGCCGCCGGGGGAGTCGTGGTCGTATTCATAACCGTTGCCATATCCCAGCTGTTTTCCCACGCGGGTCACGGAGTTTCGGAATGCCCGCGGAACAGGTAACGTTCCCGTCTGGCGAATTACGTCATCCGCCGCAAAGCCCGCCACTTCGAGACTGTTGCTCTTGGGTGCCAGCGCCAGGTAGACTGCCAGTTCGTCCAATGCGATAAGGCCTTCGGGATTTCCCAGAAAGTCAAACGCTTCCCGCGCACTGGTTGCCAACAGCAAGGCGTTAGGATCTGCAAGGCCCACGTCTTCCATGCTCATGCGGATCATTCTGCGCAACAGGTACCGCGGATCCTCGCCACCCTGCAGCATTCGGTGCAGCCAGTAGATGGCCGCATCCGGGTCGCTTCCGCGAATGGACTTGTGCAGTGCAGAAATCAGGTTGTAATGTTCCTCGCCGCTCTTGTCGTAACGCAAGGGCTTCTTGTACTGGAATTCCTCCAGCAACTTTTCGTCGATCACCTTGCGGTCGCCCAGGTTTCCGCCAATCCATTCCAGCTGATTCAGCAGGAATCGGGCGTCCCCTTCGGACTGGGCGATCAACTTGTCGACCACAGCCTCGTCCACTTCCACATTTTTCAGCTGGAGTCCTCGAGGATGGTCGCGAAGGGCGCTAAAAATCAGGGTGCGCAAGTCTTCCTTGCTCAGGGGCGCAAAAAGAATCAGCTGGCAGCGGCTAAGCAAGGCGCCGTTCACTTCAAATCCCGGATTTTCCGTGGTGGCGCCTATGAGCGTCACGGTGCCGTCTTCCACGGCGCCCAGCAATGCGTCCTGCTGGCCCTTGTTAAAGCGGTGAATTTCGTCGATGAACAGGATCGTGTCGCTGAACATGGCCTTCAACTTCTTGGCTTCTGTCAGCACATCCTTTACTTCCTTCACGCCGCTAGAAACTGCGGAAAGGGCGATAAAGCGCTTGCGGGTCTGTTGCTGGATCACGTGGGCGAGGCTAGTCTTGCCGCAACCCGGCGGCCCCCAGAAAATCATGCTGGGAACCTTGTCATTTTCGAGACTCTTGCGCAGCAAACTCTGCTCGCCAAGAATCTTGTTCTGGCCCAGGAATTCATCCAGGTTCTGCGGGCGTAAACGTTCGGCTAAGGGCTGGTCCATCTAAAATGTTTCCTGCGGAATAATCCAGGATGTTTATTCAAAAAGTTTGACGAAGGATTCCGGCATATCCCTAGTAGGGCGCCCGTCTTTCAGAAGGCAGTGGACCGTGAAGCCGGTGGTACACAGCTTATTGTTCACGAACAGCTTGTAGTCCAGTCTAAAACGCAGCTTGTCCACCTGGACCGCAGAGGTCTCGATCTCTACGAATTCACCGTAGTGGGTGGCACTCTTGTACTGCACGCCCAGTTCCAGCACGGGGCAGGCGAAACCCTGCTTTTCCATTTCGGCATAGTCGGCGCCGCGGTCCCTAAAGAACTGGGTGCGGGCCTGCTCGAACCATACCGCATAAACGGAATGGTGTACGATACCCATCTGGTCGGTTTCGGCGTAACGGACTTCGATCCGTGTGCGTTCCTGGCTGCTTTCCATAAAAACCTCTAATTTACTGCACAAAATGTAACTACATTGCCGGGCTCTGTCAAGCCGGAACACACGGCCAGGCCAAAATTGCGTAGTCGCTGTTTAAAGTCGCTATTTCCGCTGCGATTTTTGACCGAGCGAAGTCAAGCCAGGTTGTATTTCTGAATGTTGACTGTTTAGCTGCAACTAGAAGGCTGCGGTGCTAAAGCCGAATACAGACTAAAAATGACGATTGCATAGTAAGTATGTTCGCTAAAATTGTTTTTGACCATCTAGCATGATTCTAAAAGGTCATTTTGAGACTCCTTAAACAGGCGCATTTGAGCCTTGCATTCGGTCTTTAAATGTTTTGCCGCTTTCCTAAAAGACAAAAAGGTAAAACCGCCGCTGATGGGAATTCCTAAAAAGGGAATCGCATGGCACGCAATAGATGCAAGTTTACCCTTAGCCAAAGCCTGTAAGGTAACTCGAATTTTCTGATTCGTCCATCAAGTCAGGGAAACCGTAAATGTAGGCGATCTTTTGTGAAAGCATCAAAACTTGTGCAAAATACTGACTCATATCTGTCGCAGCCAAGCCCAATGCTAAATAAGGATTTGACGGTGCTCCAGACGCGGCGGACAATGCAGTCACTGCGAGAGTATGATTTTTTATGGCCGCATCAGCAATTGTATCCAGAATTTTTTCATTAACCAGATCATACGGTTTCAGTTCACGAATGGGCCAGGAATTTTTAGTGCTAATTCAAATGACTTTTCAAATAAAGTTAGTCCCATGGAGGTTGATTTTTTTCTTCTACAGATTCTAATTCTGATGAATTGGATGCTTCATTCAAATCTTCATTGTCTTGGTCTTTCATTTCACAAACTCGTATTTACAGTTTAGCTCGCCTTATCTATTAATTTGACAATTTTAATATACTGAACGTTAATGTATGCAAAATCACCTTTTTTTGGTTCATTTGAGCCAATAAAAGTCCTGGTAGACGAAAAAAAATTTTTTGTATTCTGACATATTGACTTTTGGAATACAAGATGTTATATTGTATTCCATGAATTCAATTATAGAATACAAAAACTATCGCGTATATATCCAGGCGTATTATGAAGAACGTAAGGCGCTGGGTTTTACTTGGCGTGATTTCGCAGCCCAGTCGGGGTTCAGTTCGCCTGTTTTTTTAAAGTATGTGAGCGAAGGGAAAAAGAACTTAAGCCCCGTTGCGGTGGAACGCGTGGCTAACGCCATGTCGTTGACTGGGTTTGAACTGGTTTACTTCAGGGCCATGGTCCGCTATGATCAGGCTAAGAATGATTCTGAAAAACAGTCCGCCTTTGCTGACATGGAGGCCGTGGCTGATGCGAACAAGACGCGAATCATGGGCATTGATGAATTCACGTATTTCAATTCCTGGAAATACCCCGTCATTCGTGAATTGGCTGTCGCTATGCCTGGCGCCAGTTTGCAGGATATTGCGGATGCCTGCTGCAGGCCGATTTCTTTGACGGAAGTATCGGACGCGTTGGAATTTTTGACGAATGCTAGACTTTTGAAAAAAGACAAAAATGGAAGATACAGGCTTGCTGAAAAGATCCTTTCTTCGGGTTCTGCCGACTTTGTTCCTCTGGCCGTTCGGAACATGCACAAACAGATGGGCACCTTTGCCTTGGAATCCATTGAGAATGTCCCTCAGGACGAACGCAAGTTTACGGGACTTACCATGGGAGTTTCGGAAGAAGATTACGGGCGAATTGTTGCTGAACTTGCGGAATGCAGGCGTCGCATCATGTCTATCGTTTCTTCAGGTAAGAACGTGGATCGGGTTTACCGCTTGAATATGCAGCTGTTTCCCATGTCGCAAAAGTTGAAAAAGAATAATGAAGATTTCACTGAAAAAGGTTAGGAGGATCCTATGAAAAAAATAACCAAGTTGTCGTTGGTCGCTTTTGCTGCCATGAACGTGTTTACCGCATGCTCTTCTGATAAATCCGCTGGTGTAACGGAGGAAGCTGATGGTAGATTTGATTCCTTGAATGCGAACACTCTTTTGGCGTGGAGCGCTTCTGCAAAACAATACCGAGTGGCGGTTTCTGGCGCGGAGCAGTCGGGTTCCGCGGGGGTCTGGCGTTATTTTGAAGAAGCTGGCGAGGGCGGTATCGCTGAAATTTCGTGGCCCGTATCTCTTGGTTCCACGGAAGAAACGCTGCTAAATCCGGTTATCGATCATTGCCAGGGAATCTGTGGCAAATTCCGCTTGAAAACGGACTCCTCAGGGGAAAAACCGCGCGTTGGGATTGGGTTTAGTATAGAAGGCCTGAATTTTTCTTCGCAAGATGAAGTGCAAACGAAGCTCTGTGTAGAGTATTCATCCTCGGCGGCGTTGAAGATTGTTACTGATTTCGGTGATGACGTTGGGTTCGCTCTCAAGCTTCGCGCGTCTGAAGAAATGCGGGAAAGGTGCTCTGTTTATAGCCGTATGAATGGTAGCGTGGCAGAGTCGATCTACTTTGTGTTTGAAAGCGATAAGGATTTGGAGGGCTCCTTCAACATTAGCAAGATTAATTGGGTGAAGGAGGTCCTTCAGTAAAGATCGATTTCGCTTTTGCGGTGGTACTCAATTAAAATCGAAATGGTTAGGAGGGGGTGGTCCTATTGAAAAATAGGGCCACTTCTTTTTTTTATGCCGGAGTGAAGGTGTCGTCTAACTCCTTTATTGACAGGGAAATAGCGTATTCACAGTTTATTAACAATCTTTTCGCTACTTTTTTTGAAATTTTCATGAAAAAATTAATTTTTTTTAGAAAAATGCGCGTTTTTCGTTGACAAGTGTCAATATTCTTGTTAAATTTGGCTCACTCTAACATCCCTAGTACGGATGAAAGAATGCCAAAGTAGCTCAGCTGGTAGAGCAGCTGATTTGTAATCAGCCGGTCGTAGGTTCGATTCCTATCTTTGGCTCGACATATGGGTCGTTGCCCGAGTGGTTAAAGGGGACGGACTGTAAATCCGTTGGCTTACGCCTACCGTGGTTCGAAACCACGACGGCCCACTATGAAAAAGATAGCCGCATGGAGCATGGATTGTTCCATGCGGCTTGTATGCCCAGGTAGCTCAGTGGTAGAGCACTTCCTTGGTAAGGAAGAGGTCTCGGGTCCGACTCCCGATCTGGGCTCTCACTAAATGGAGATAGAATCATGGCAAAAGAACATTTTGACAGAAGTAAGCCGCACTGCAACATCGGCACCATCGGCCACGTTGACCACGGTAAGACCACTCTGACCGCTGCTAT
>NZ_FQWP01000016.1:0-76831 GCF_900129715.1 Fibrobacter sp. UWH9
AAAGTCTTGGTCCCGTAATCACGTTCGTATTCGACTAATTCCAAGAAATTTCTTGGGCCGTCACTAAGCACATCTCCGATTCCTTCAATCTTCTCGAGAGCCTCTCGGGTTCTCGCTTCCGTCCGTTTCAGCGTTTCGGCTGTCTCGTTCGGAGGTGAGGCCAATTATAGAATTTTCTGGATGAATGTCAAGGGCGTTTCTGCAAAAAAATTCACTTTTTTTGCGATTTTTCAAAGATAACTGTTTTTAATCCACAAAAACTACAACTTATCAACTTTTTATCCACAGCTTTCTTTTGACACCCAGCAAAACAAGCCCTATTTTCTTCGATTTTCTAACTCATTGATCATCAACGAAGTAGAAAAAAGTCCCTTTTATTGTATTTTTATTCCCATGACAAGCCAGAAAAACATCGTCACAACCATTTTCTTAACGTTTGCCGCCCTCTTTTTCGTCGCATGCGCCGAAGATTCAAGTCCAACAGGTGGATCCAACGACGACTGGCATAACAGAATAGAAAACATCCCCGTCAAAAGAAGTTCCTCCAGTAGCGCACAATCCAGTTCCTCTGCATACAAACTAGACGACGTATTCAACCCCGACATTTCCTACGGTGAAATTACAGACAAACGCGACGGGAAAAAATACAGGACCGTACAAATTGAAGACCAGACCTGGATGGCTCAAAACCTCAACTACGCGGACTCCGTAAACACTCCCTCCCTTAAGGGAAAGATGTGGTGCGGAGGCGATTCTACCATCCAAGACTATTGCGATATCTTCGGAAGACTCTACACGTGGGGCGCCGCCGTTGACTCCATAGAGTTTGTAAAGGAAGGGTACAACATTTCCACTAACTATGGTGATTACTTGCACGACACGACACCCTCGCCCAAAATCATAACGGGAATTTGCCCAGAAGGATGGCGCTTGCCTAGCAGCGACGAGTTTGACGACCTGTTCCAAAAGTTCGGAGGATTCTCCACCGCAGGGAAGGCGCTAAAGGCAAAGACAACTTTGTGGAACACCGATTCTGGATCCGATCGTGCAGGTTTTTCTGCCATTCCCACGGGTTATTTGTTCCATGACGGATCCATGAAATACGTTGGGGAAAACGCAAACTTTCACACAACCCAATACAACAACTTACATTCCGTCATCAAAGTGCTGGCGGCAAACCGCGCAAACGCCTCGAGCGAATTTCGCCTTCGAAAAGAAGGCTACTCCATCCGATGCATCAAGATTACAGAAGATGATTTAAGTGCGGACGATCCCGTTGCAGATGAAGATTCTACCGTAGACAAAGATTCTACTGCAGACGAGTTGACAAAGTAAAGTGCCATTAATAGCAACGACCAAAATACTTGTCATCTTCTTTCCAACGAGGCTCTAGCCTAACTTTACAGGCCCCATCAATAAGGTCAAAGGGCTGATATTTCCCTTCACCATTGTGGTAAGCGCGGGAGTGATATTCTTCAATGTCCTCGATGTAGTAGATTACCGTCGAACGACACTCCCTTGACTTTCTGAGTTCATCGTAAGAAATCACCTTGTACCAGTTTCCATCTGGAGCACACTTGTACTTGACAGAATCCTTAAATGCATAAATTTCACGCACAAGGGCAGTGTCACTAATGCAGAGTCCAAGGTCTTTTTCATTCTGTGTAAGGGGGCGCCAAGCGAAGCTCGTATCACAAACATTCGACCCGTAATGCCCATTGGCACTGCGAATATCACAAATAAACTTCTCATCCTGGGAAGCGCCACTTTCAAAAGGATTATCCAGAACTTCAAATAGGTTATCGCGATTGCATTTTCCAAAGCCTAAAAAATGGTTTAGCATTTTGCTTTGCCAGTCCCCGGCAAATTGCCTCATACTGCCGCAGTAATCCCTATGATACCAACTATCTGAGTGACCGCTACCATTCCTAGAATACTTCGCATCCCAGATTAGCTTCATTGAAGAAACTAGAGAATCCATATCGCGGGAAATGAGCGTCAAGTTCATAAGTCCATAATCCACAATCGGCACGACGACATGTTCTTCATTCAGGATTCCATCTTCTGCAAAGTCTGCCTTGACACTATCAAGAAAATCCCTATACCCGGAAGCACTGTTATTCTGCCTTACGAAGGACCAGGCATAAACGACGAAATTGGAGCGGGTGCAGATTGTCCGAACATCACAATTTACACAACGTGTGTCATAATTTTCATAGGGAACATCCACATCTTCGATATCAAAAAGTTCCTCACGAACATTGAGTTGTCTCTGTAGCTCCTGTAACGCCATATTTTTTGCAGTATAGACCGGGTAACCCTGCCGCATCAATTCCATGACTCGCGGGGTTAGCAAAGTACTTGCCGTGCTGAGTATAAATTCGTCTTTACGCCCCACCTCCGTCAAGGATTGAAGCTTTACTGTCACGGAATCATCGGCCTGCAATTCGGCAACAAACATCACCGTCTCGGATTCAATGTTCCTTGCGGGAAATTCAAAACTTACTAGATCCTTAGCCGGCTTTGCAAATACGGTGTCGCCAACAGCTTTCAGTTTTTCATTGACGGCGTAGTAGTAGAACCTGCGAACCGTAAAATCATTCTCGGCCAATACATATCCGACAGGCGCCCGATTATCTAGCCCCAGCTCATAAAGTTCTACAGGTTTTGTGTGGGCTTCCGGACCAATTGAGTCTCCGCAAGATACCAGAAGGAACAACAGGGCGATATGCAATAAAAATCTTAACATATACTACCCCCAGTTTCCACTTGACATTATTTCACGACATTCTATATACCCCTGCTGAATATCGGCATCCAGCTTGATACGGGGATGGTCAATTTTTAGGTTGAAGGAATATTCCTTGGTGTAGTCGGAACAGTCTCCATCATAAAACTGCTCAAAGTTTTTTTTGGAAAACTTGAAATCATCGGGGCCAAGAACCAGTACATTGGAGTAATTGCCATTGTGCCATACAATTTTCTCTGCGGTTTCGCAGTTAATATCGTTGCAGCCGAAAATATCCAAATAGAACCGCGTAGTGGAAACACCACTCCAATAGGGTATATGATCATCACCTGCGTAATCCGTCGCAGCATACTCAATATCCATCTTGAATTCAAACGACAAGGGATTTGCAGAAGAATTCGCCCTATTTACGGACAATGTGACCATCGTGGCAGACGCAGAATCCGAATTGGTCAAAAGAGTCGAATCCATCGGCTGGTAATTTCTAAAGCGGTGGTCATGTTTCAACGACACTTTTACAATCGTATCCGGATGAAGCAAGTCTACATCCAGAGAATCCTGGCGAAGAATGATGGAATCCAGTTCCACAAAATTCGCCACCTTCAATTCATAACGATTCAAGGTTTGGGTATAGTATTCATAGTAGTATCCATTGCAAGCCGCCAAGGCTAGCGCCACTGCACATAGCAGAATATGATACAACTTCGCCACCATTCTCCAATTCCTTTCCGTTACTTTCGACCCATATCCCTTAGGCGGAACAGCACGCAGGCGATATCTACGGGACGAGGCAGACTCATTTCGCGGCTCATGCCCTGGGGCAGGTTGCGGAAACCTACGTTCTTTATTTTGTCGCAAAGTTTGGCGATAGCGTCGGTAATGGAATCCCCCGGCAGCACGGCAGATTTAGACGATTCGTCGGCACTGGCCGCACTCTGGCAAAGATTCAGCAGCATAAAACCGGCGCCAAAACGCTGCTGCTTTCCGGCGAGGGTCACCAGGCGGCTGGTGTCAGAAACCAGGAAGCCGATTTGAACAATGTAGTCTCCGTTCAGCTTGACTTTAACCTGACGTTCCACGGCGGACAGGGGCTTGATGGAAGGCTGTAAGGGTTTGACATAGTCAGAGAAAGTTCTGCTAACCGGGGGAACAAAGGCGGGAAGGTCCGTCGTCACAGCGGGTGCGGCCCCCAGGACTTCGCAGGCCTTGCCCGCAGTCTTTGCACATTCCGCATTGTAGTTGGCCATGACGATAATGTTGTCTGCAAGTTCCAGGTAGTCGCCACAGGCACCTGCCACGAGAATGAAACTGCGGGCCGCAACAGAGGACTCTGCGCCACCACAATCAGAACCGCTCTGCGGATAGCAAATATCGCGGATGCGGTCGGTCAGGGGAATCAGAGGTTCGCGGTCATCGCCCAACAGTTTGCGGACGCGGACATCGCGGATAAGGAAGTTCACCGCCGAGGAGTCTTCGTCAATAAGATATGTAGAGGCGCCAGCTTCCATAGCTTCCAGCAGGTTGGCCGCTTCGCTTGTAGAGCCCGACGCACCCGCCGTCGTAAATTCCTTGGTGCTTACGCCGCCGGGCAGATTACGGACAAACTGCGACAAGTCCGTTCCGCGGACACTGCGGCCATCCTCCACACCCACGCGAACGGCAGTTTCATCGATGACAATGCCTTCGCGGCCATCGCCGGGAACATGGGGATAAACAGAACGAGTCAACGCCTGAAGCAAGGTGGACTTTCCATGGAAGGCGCCACCGGTAATAACGGTAATGCCCTTGGGAATTCCCATGCCGCGGATTTCACGACCGTTCACATTCAGCACGATAGCCATTTCGTCGGGAGACTTGAAGGGGATCGCCCCTTCCATAGGATCTTCGGAAATCCCCGAAACGCGGGGCAACACGGCTCCGTCGGGAACAAAGGCGGCCAGGCCGCGGGAATCCAGTTCGCCAAGGATGGCGCGACGGTCTGCCAGCACTTGATAGTGGGCATCCAGGGCGGCCTCATCGCTCTTGCTATAATAGAGACCGGCTGAAACCAAGTCCGGAAGGACCATGGTCAAAATTTCGGCAGCCGCTTCCGCCTGGATCTTGCGGCCATCGCCAGGAAGACGCACCTGAAGGACCGCACGCAACACGCCGTTATCGATCCACAGGGAATTGCGCACCAGCATTTCGGGGCCGGGCACATCGAAGATTACCGCGGCATCCTTATCCGGGTAGCGTTCCAGCACCAGCTTGCTAAGCCTGCGATACAGAAAATCGCTGAGGGCCAGACGACGTTCAAACTCTACACCCCATTCCGAACCGTAGCCCAGCATCTGGAGGTCCGCCTTTATCATGATTCTGGATGCCGGAGCGTAGGGATCCCCCTGCACATGGAGAAATTCCAGTTCGAAGTCCCCAAAATCCCAAGGTTTGTCGCCGAGAGACTTGTAGAGGCCATAGTTTTTGCCATTCAGCATTCGAATTCGTTGATAAAGAGCTTTCATAAAAACAAAAATAACAATCCTACACCCCTTTTTCCCAATTTTTTATTCACTATTCACTGTACACTCTTCACTTTAAACAAACTTTTTCACAAAAAAAAATTAAATTCCAGTAAAACTTTGTATTTTTTAACGCAAACTTAATAGGAGTAATCCATGAAGAAACTGTATATTTTCGCCCTGATGGTGGCATTCCTCTCCATCAACGTCTTCGCTGCCGATTGCGATGGCGACGAACCTCCTCCTCGCAACCAGAACGCAGTGGTCAACATTATCACTGAACCTCCTAACAGCGACGTGTTCCTGGGTGGCGAACCTCTCGGCAAGAGCCCCATCGAAAACGTGACCGTCAAGTCTGGCCGTCAGACCCTCGTGGTGATCGACCAGGGTTTCGAACTGGTGAACAAGCGCGTGAACATCTGGCCGGGCAAGAACAAGTGCAATGACTTCAACTTCGGTACCAAGATTCCCAAGGGCCACATCAAGGTGACCACCAATCCTGGCAAGTGCATCATCTTCGTTGATGGCGACCAGGCTGACAAGACCGATGGCGCTCCCCTTACCGTCCACAACCTGGATGCAGGTGACCACGTGGTTCGCGCAGAATGCTCCAACCGCAAGTCTGCTGAAGCACTCGTAACCGTTAAGGGTGAAGAAACTGTCGAAGTCACTCTCGACGCTACCGGCAAGAAGAAGAAGAAGTAATTTTCGACTTCAGACACCAAGTTTGACGGAGGCCTGGCTTAACCGCCAGGCTTCTTTTGTTTTAAAAAAAATTAAATTTGCAGCAGTAACAAAGAAGGAACCGACAATGAAACGTCTCTTACTACTCTTGGCCGCAGCCCTTTTGCTTTGCTCCTGCGCCAACAAGTCCATGACCCGCTACGAAGCCTTGGCCCCTGCCCTGGAAAAGGACGGCTTCGACGGAGCCATCCACAAGGTCAAGAAAGAAGAAAAGGACCTGTACGGTTCCAACAGCCAGTTCCTCTATTATTTCGACCTGGGAACCCTCCACCATTACAACAGGGACTTCAAGGAAAGCGCCCTGAACCTGGACAAGGCCGAAGAAATTTACGACGACCTCTATACAAGATCCGTCACCAACGAAGCGGCAGCCGTAGTTACCAACGACAACGTGCGCCCCTACAGAGCCCGCCCCTTTGAAATTGTGGTGCTCCACGAACTGCAAATTTTGAACTACCTGGCCATGGGCGATGTGGACGGAGCCATGGTTGAAGTCAAGCGAGCCCAGCTAGCCTTGGAAAGACTTTACCAGAAGGATAACGAAAAGGTCAACGACAACGGCTTTTTGCGTTACCTCTGCGGCCTGGTTTACGACCTGGCAGGTGAAAGTGACGATGCCGCCATTTCTTACGTTCAGGCCGTGAAGGCCTTCGACGAAGGCAATATCAAGATGCCCAAGGAAGTTTGGGAATTCGTCAACGAGAACCTGCGCCGCACAGACCGCGCCGACAACCTGAAAGACCTGAAGCACGAACCCCTGGCAGCCACTCCCACAGCCTCCAAGGCTCACGAACTGGGTCAGGAAATTATCGTTATCGGTTATGCCGGACATAGCCCCATTCTCGGTGAACTGTACATGTCCGGAACTTTTGTCAGTGGCGGAGTCATGCATCTAAACTACAAGGATTCGCAGACCGGGAAAATCAGTTCCTTCACGCTGGTAGCCCCGCCCGTTTCCGGCGGAAACGGTGAGACGTTCCATATCGGATTCTCCCTCCCCGAAAAGAAGACCCTGCCCCAGCGAGTCAAGGGCTTTGACGTAAGTGTGGACGGCCAGAGATTTTCTCCGGAAAAAATTATGGATGTGAACGCCGAACTGGATAAGAACATCAAGGAAGAAACGCCTACCACCATTACCCGTACCGCCGTTCGCGTGACCCTTCGAACCATTGCCGCACAGCAGGCCAAGAAGGCCATGAAGACGGACAACGTCCTCCTGAATTTAGTGACAAGTCTTGGCACCGATGTGGCCCAGAGCCAGCTGGAACAGGCCGACCTGCGCATCGGTCTCTTTATGCCCAATTCCATTTATATGTCCCGAACCCCGGTAGAAACCGGCGTCCACAACGTGACCGTCAAGGCAACCGGCATGAACGGCGGATACGCTGGAGAGTACACCTTTAAGGACCTGAAGGTTGCCCGCGGACAGAAAGTATTCCTGATTATCCCCGCTATTCGCTAAAAAAGCCTCTAAAAAGGGCATTTCGGCCAATTTGCGGTTTGCTTTTTGGAAAATATTATTTAGTTTGATTCCAAAATCTTTTCTAAGGAGTAGATATGAATTTTAAGGCTCTTATTGCAGCAGGCGCCTTGCTCGCCTCCCAGTCTTTTGCAATTATCGGTATCGGTGGTCACTATGCACCTGGTTTTGGCACCAAGATGAAGGGCATGGACAAGCCTGCCGACATCGCCAAAATTGACGACAACACCGGTATCAGCCTGCAGCACGGCGGCTTTGACGGCACCATGCAGGGTTTCGGTTTCAAGCTGTGGGTAGACATTCTCCCCATTATCGACGTTGAAGCTACCGTCAACTTCCAGTTCGGTTCTTACGACGCAAGCCTCTTTGTCAATTCGGAAAAATCCGTTCAGGAAATTCCCCTGGAAGTCGAACTGGGCGGCACCCCCTTCGGCAAGGCCAACCCCAAGTTCGTAGCCATGAACGGCGACCTCTCCATCACTTACCCCATTACTTCCCTGCCCATTATCCGCCCCTACATCGGCGGTGGCGTGACCTACTACCTGAACTCCTTCGTGCTGAACCAGAAGTTCACCTCTAGCATCGTTGAAGGAGTCAAGCAGGGCGTTGATGATCTGGCCAAGGCATATGGCGAAGTCGCAGATGCAAAGTTGAACGGCGAATCTGAAGAAGTTGTCAACCAAAAGTTGCAGGCAGCCAATACCCAGGCTAGCGCCATTGGCGAGAACATGAAGAAGGATATTCAGACCAAGGCTCTTGACGAAGGTCTCAACACCTCTATCGGCGGCCACGTGCTGGTGGGTATGCGCGCCAAGCTCCCCATCATCCCCATTGCCGCATACGCCAACTTCAAGTACTACTTCGGCGGCGACTATCCCAGCGAAGTCGATCCGGGTAACATGACCGTTGAAGTGGGTGTGGGCCTCGCAATCTAATTCGGCAAATTTTTTAGGTACATAGATGACTCAGAATACTAGCAGCACAAACATTCTCATTATCGAAGACGAAATCGCCATCGCAGAAGGCCTCATCGACCTCTGCGAGCTGAATGGCTACCGCGTCAAGCATGTAATCAATGGCGAAGACGGCCTCGCAGAAGCCCTGACCGGCCAGTACGGTCTTGTACTTCTGGACCTGATGCTCCCGGGCATGGACGGCTTTACCGTTTGCGACAAGATCCGCGAACAGGACAAGAGCCTGCCCATCATCATCCTTTCAGCAAAGAATGCCGACGAAGACATCATCAACGGTCTCAAGTTCGGTGCTGACGACTATATTCCGAAGCCGTTCTCTGTTCCCATGCTCCTGGCCCGTATCGAAGCAGTGCTCCGCCGCAGCCGTCAGAGCATGGAAAACGAAGGCAAGCTCGTTGCCGGAAACCTGAAAGTGAACTTCCGTGAATACACCGGTACTCGCGGTGATGAAGAACTGGCATTTACCCGCAAGGAAATCGAAATCCTCGAATACTTGTGGACTAACCGCGACCACGCCGTTCCCCGTTCCGAACTGCTCCGCAAGGTCTGGGGTTACGAAAATGCTGAATCCGTGGACACCCGTACCGTGGACATCCACATTACCAAGCTCCGCAAGAAGATTGAAGACGATCCTTCTCACCCGAAACTGCTGGTGACCTTCCGCGGTGAAGGCTATCAGATGCGCTCTGCACCCGAATGCGAAAGATAAGTCTCAAAGAAGCTCTCTCATACGTTAAAAAGCACCAGGCGGTCATCAAGGAACGCCTGGTGTTTATTTCCATTTTCCTGATTATCGCAGTTCCGCTGACGATCATATTCGTGCAGTCTTACCGTCAGGCTCGAGACCTTAACGAACGCAACGTCCAGGAAGATATCCAGAAGGCCTTTTCCACGTTTGAACTTGCCTTGTTGCAGGACCTGAACCAGGAAAACCGCCGTTCCTATAAAGCCTACGGCATCTTGAACTCCATTGCCGTCATTGGCGGAAGCGGAAGCCTGCTCTCTGACTTTTTCGTATTCCCCGACCGCATCGGTCCGTTCTGCGAATACGACCCCAACTATCAATGTACCAAGGGCTTGATTGGTCACTTCCAGATTTCCCATAACGGAGATCTGCTTACACCGTTCTACCCGGATACAACAACCCTTATCGGCAAGTCCATCTGGGACAACGCGCTGTTCGACCACCGCGAAGAACGTAAAAAGACCCGCGACCAGATTCAGCACCTCCTGGACACCCTGGACATCAAGAACGGTCTTCCCAAGCGAGCCACCCAGATGATGGACTCCACGGAAACCATCGACCAGCTGTACGATGAAATGCCCGACTTCGCCCTCCCCGTGAGAACGGAAACCACATCGGAAGACGAAGCTATCACCTATATCGCCGAAACCCAGAAGGATGACTCCACTCTGCAGACGGACCTGCTGGCATTCTCCGGGGCAAATACCAACGTCGACATTTCCAACTTCCAGGCAAGGGCCATTAACGATACGATCGTCTTCTACAGACGAATCCTTATCGGTAAGATGCCCGTTATTCAGGGTTTTGCCGTAGACATGTTCCGTTACCTGAACTTTATCGCTCAGGACAAACTAAAAGACTACGTCTATTCCCCTTACGCCATCGAAATTTCCCTGAACGGTCAGACGATTTCTACCATCGGTCGTAGAACATCTTCCCATTACCTGAAGAAGTTCTTCTTCTTAGCCAAGCCCTACGATAGCATTCGATTCTCTATGTTCGCCAGCGAAGCGACGAACATCGGAAGCATGGTCACCCTGATTTCGGGAATCATCCTGCTGATCTTTATCGCAATCGCCCTCTGGACCATCTACCGTTTCATCCAAAGTAAGATGGCTCTGGCCACCAAGCGTCAGGACTTCGTTTCTGCAATTACCCACGAGCTGAAAACGCCTCTTACCGCCATCAAGATGTATGCGGAACTTCTGCAGAATTCCTGGGTGGTCAGCGACGAGAAACGACAGAAGTATTATAACCAGATCGCCAGCGAAGCCGACAGACTTTCCCGACTGATCCAGAATGTGCTGAACCTTTCAAAACTGGATGGCAACCGCTGGAACGTGCAGCTACGCAGGGAACGCCCCAAGGCTGTGCTAGACGACTTTATCGCCACCTACAGCAAGAACGTAGAAAAGCAGGGTTTCGAGCTGACCGTTTCTTCGGATACGGATGCAAGCAACATCGCATTGCTAATTGACCGCGATGCCATTATGCAGATTCTGATGAACCTGGTGGACAATTCCCTGAAGTTCAGCAAGAAGTCGGACTACAAGATGATCAATATCGAATTGGCCATCAAGGGTACTGACATGTACCTTGCGGTCCGTGACTTCGGCCCCGGTATTCCTGCCTCCGAAATGAAGAAGGTGTTCCAGGAATTCTACCGCGTCGAAAACGAAATGACCCGCCAGACAAGTGGAACAGGTATCGGTCTTTCCATGGTCAAGAAGCTCTGCACCCTGACCAACCTGAAGATCGAACTGGAAAACGCAAATCCCGGTTTGCGCACCAAGATTCACTTCCCGCCGCTGGACCTTTAGTTAAATAATTTGTTACCGATAAAACTTAAGTTTGCAACATTTTTTGCGAACTTAATAATGTATTTTTTGCAGAAAATACTGCTGCTCAGCCGTGCTAGAAAGCAAGCCTTTTGTCGCGGCTTCCGCTTTTATGTATTTTTTAAGTACAAGGGCAAGCTGTATAACCCAGCAACCATAAAGGGATGCTAGTATGACTCAAGAAGATATTCTGCAGAATCCGTCTGAATATGATCTTTCTATTGAAACCGTTGGCGTGGGAACTCTGAAGTCCCCCATGAAGGGTATCCAGTTCACTTCTGATAGCGAACAGGTTAGCCTTACTACCGACGTAAACCGTCTGAAGCACTTCTACGAAACCAACACCCCGGTCCCCAGCCTGGAAGCTGCCGGCCCCCGCGAAACCATTTTCCACGACCCGGCCTGGACCCGTGCAGGCATCGTGACCTGCGGCGGCCTCTGCCCCGGCCTCAACAGCGTGATCAAGGGCCTCGTACAGACTCTGTGGTTTGATTACGGTGTCCGCAACATTTTCGGTATCCCTTACGGTTACCGCGGTCTCAACCCGCAGTACGGTTATTCTCCCAAGGTTCTGAACCCGGATGTGGTTGACGCCATCCAGGAAGACGGCGGCACCATTCTCGGTAGCTCCCGCGGTAACCAGGACGCAGCCGTCATGGTGGACACCTTGATGCGCCTCAACATCAACGTGCTTTTCTGTATCGGCGGTGACGGCACCCTCCGCGGCGCCCACGATATTGCCGAAGAAGTTAAAAAGCGTAAGCAGCCGATTTCCGTTATCGGCATTCCCAAGACTATTGATAACGACTTGAACCTAATTGACAGAACCTTCGGTTTCGAAACAGCAGTTCTCAGTGCTACCGACGTTATCACCTGCGCCCATAACGAAGCAAACGGTGCATTCAACGGTCTTGGCCTGGTAAAACTCATGGGTCGCGACTCCGGCTTCATCGCAGCATACGCAGCACTCGCCACCACCGTGGTGAACATCTGCCTGGTTCCCGAAGTTCCCTTTACTCTGGAAGGTCTCTGCAAGGCTCTTGAAAGCCGCTACGACAACGGCAAGACTCACGCCGTGATCGCTGTGGCCGAAGGCGCCGGCCAGGAACTGTTCAACGACCAGCCCGAACGCAAGGACGCCAGCGGCAACATCCTGAAGAACGACATTGGTGAATTCCTTACCCGAAAGATCAAGGAACACTTCAAGAACGTGGGCAAGGAAATCAACATCAAGTACTTCGACCCCAGCTACATGGTCCGCAGCACCCCGGCAAAGGGCACCGACGCCATCTTCTGCTTCCAGCTGGCTGAAGCCGCCGTACACGCTGGTATGGCCGGTAAGACCGACATGGTCGTCGGCAGCATGAACAATGTGTTCTCTCATGTTCCTATCGAATATGCTGTCAACGAACGTAAGAAGATCAACCCCAACGGAACCCTGTGGCACGCTGTTCTCGGTATGACCCGTCAGCAGGACTACTTCTCCGGCAAGGGCAAGGGCCACAAGTAATTCCATTCTTTTTAAAGTTAGCGGTACGGGAACGCAAGTTCCCAAATCCCGCTTACCCAATATCGCAAACTGTATATGTTAAAGAAAGAAGAAAAAGTTCTGATTCGCACCGCTCTAATGGAGTATCGGTATCTCTTGTTCAAGACCTACCACGGCACCGATGAAGAAAAATCCCGCATTGCCCAGCTGAACAAGCTGCTGCAGAACTGGAAGGTATGAATAAGTTCTTCGCCACATTACTGATGATTGCGATTTCTGCGACCTTTGGTTTCGCGGATTCTACAGGTGTGGCCAACGCCGGCTACAACGGTAAAGAGGATTTGCGTATCGCGGATTCCTGTTTCACCGCTCGCGCCGAACGCGCCAATGGGGATAAAGCAGACAAGAAGAATGCAAACCTGATGATCGAGAAGTATCGTGCCGCCATGGCAGACTCCTCCGTTCTCGAGGCTGCGACCGAAGGTTTGACCAAGAGTCTTTTCTTCAGTTTCCGATTCGTTCACTTCGACAAGAGCAAGCGTAAGCAGAAACTGGACAGCCTGAAGACCATCAGCGAAAACGCCTACAGGCAATTCCCCAAGAACAAGGAAATCGCCCATGTGTACGCGTCGGCCATTTCTATGTGGGGTAATGAACGCGGAGCTCTCGCCTCTGTGAAGGACGGCGTAGCCAACATTGTCCGCGACGTTTCTACCGCAGCCGAAGACTGGCAGATTCTAGGCAGGGCCCACTTTATGCTGCCCTATGTTCCCCTGGTGCTTTCATGGCCCGACAAGAAGCTGGCGGACAAGTACCTGACCATGGCCCTGCAGCAGAACCCCAAGGACCTGTACAACTATTACTTCCTGGCGGATTTGAGATTTGACCAGAAGCGTTACGCCGACGCCCTGGACCTGATCGACCGCGGCCTTGCAAGAGGCGTTCGTACCAGCTACTTCCTGGAAGACAAGCGTGGACGTTGGCACCTGAAGGAACTCCAGAAGAAGATCAACGAAAGATTGGACAAGAAGTAAAAAAAATATGAACTACAAGAAACGCGACCTCAATGAGGTCGCGTTTTGTGTTTAACGTTTTTGATTACTTGTCGGAATCTTTCTTTTCTTCAGCAATCTGCTTGACACCACCCACACCTGCAAGCTTTGCACCGAACATGCTGCCCACAATGGTCTTCAAGTCGATACCTACGGAATCGGTAAGACCGTTGGTGATCTGAGAAAGAGTCTTGGTAATATCTTCTGTAAGCTTGGCGGTATTGCCTTCGCCGTACATAGTGATGCTTCCAATCTTTTCCATGGGCTTTGCGATGTTGCTTGCCACAGCAGGGAGCTGTTCAAAGAATTTTTCCAAGGTCTTCAGCTGCATTTCCTGACGAGCGGCCTCACCATACTTCTTCATGGCTTCAGCCTTCTTGTCCAGAGCTTCAGCTTCTGCAATACCCTTGGCCTTCACGGCGTCTGCTTCAGCTTCACCTTTGGCCTTGATAGCAGCTGCTTCAGCGAATGCCTTTTGCTTTTCTGCTTCTGCCACCTTGGTGATTGCCACGGCGCGCTGTTCCTCGGTGTAACGGGTTGCTTCAGCATCCTTCTGTTGCTGGAACAAGTCGGCTTCAGACTTCTGAATCATGGCCTGACGTTCAGCTTCGGCCTTCTTCTGAATTTCAGCTTCCAGTTCCTTCTGGCGGACAGCCACCATCTTTTCGCGAACTTCAATTTCCTTTTCCTGCTTAGCGATGTTTGCTTCGGCATTGGCAATTTCAATTTCGCGACGCTGCTTCTGTTCCTGGATTTTATAGGCAGCATCAGCAATAGCCTGTTCCGTATCAGAAATCTTTTGCAGGTTAGCCTTCTTCACTGCCAGATCATTTTGCTTCTGAGCAATTTCCAGGTCAGCGGCAACAGCAGCATCGTTAGCTTCCTTCTTAGCCTGAGACTGGGCAACACTAATATCACGTTCAGCATTAGCCTTAGAAATGGCGGCTGCCTTGCGGATAGCCACAGTCTTGTCTACGCCCAAGTTTTCGATAACACCATTGCTGTCTGCAAAATTCTGGATATTGAAAGTCTGCACAATAATACCCAGCTTTTCCAAATCCGGAATAGCATTTTCAAGGACGCGTTCAGAAACCTGCTTACGGTCGCTCACCATATCAACCAGCTTCATCTGGCCCACGATTTCACGCATGTTACCTTCAAGAACGTCGACCACCATTTCCTTGATCTGTTCGGGCTTCTTGTTCAAGAAGTTCTGGGCAGAGGCCCTAAGCCTCGAAGGATCGTCAGAAATCTTCACGTTCACGACAGCATCAACAACCACATTGATGTAATCAGAAGTAGGGACTGCATTACGAGTCTTCACGTCAATAGGAATAAGCTGCAAACTCAGGTGATCCGCACGTTCAAAGAACGGAATGCAAAAACCTGCGCGACCAATGATAACACGAGGCTGTTTCTGGATACCAGATACAATCACGGCTTCATCCGGTGCAGCCTTGATATAGGCGGCAAAGAACAGGATGATGAAAAGTAAGACAAGCACACCAACGATGGCGATGATTGTTTCAGTGGACATTTGTTCTCCTTTTTTATTTTTCGTCCTTCTAGTTAACTTGTTCTCTTCCTTAATGAAGATACGATTTTTTTATCTCTTCGGATCAAAAAATCGGAAAAATCGTACAAGCGTAAACCTGCATAAATTTTTCCTTAAAAAAAGACTCGCCTACTGACAAGCGAGTCTTTTTTGCATTAGCCAAACTAGCTTTTAAGCCTGTGCCTGAACAGCAGTGAGAGCGATGGTGTAGACGATATCTTCTACCAAGGCGCCACGGGACAGGTCGTTCACCGGCTTGGCGAGGCCCTGGAGCATGGGACCGATGGCGATGGTGCCACGGGCGGAACGCTGCACGGCCTTGTAGCCGATGTTACCGGCAGACAGGTCGGGGAACACGAACACGGTTGCCTTGCCGGCCACAGCGGAACCCGGAGCCTTCAGGGAGCCAACGCTGGGAGTGGTGGCGGCGTCATACTGCAGCGGGCCATCCAGGGCCATGTCGGGGCGGGCAGCCTTGGCAATTGCAGTAGCTTCCTTCACCAGGTCAGCGTCGGGACCCTTACCGGAATTGATGGTGCTGTAGGAGAGCATGGCCACACGGCTGGGAAGGCCGAAAGCCTTTGCGGTATCGTCGCACTGGAGGGCGATGCCGGCCAGTTCTTCGGCGGTGGGGTTCAGGTTGATGGCGCAGTCGCCGTAAACGTAAGTCTGACCGGGCAGGCACATGAAGAACACGGAGCTGACGGACTTGACGCCGGGAGCGCACTTGATGATCTGGAGAGCCGGACGGAGAGTGTCGGCAGTAGAGTGGATGGCGCCAGAAACGAGGCCGTCCACTTCGCCCATCTTCAGCATCATGGTAGCGAGGGTCACGTTATCCTTGAGGGCGGCGCGGGCCTGTTCTTCGGTCATGCCCTTGGACTTGCGGAGTTCAACCAGGGTGGGAACATACTTTTCGGCGAGAGCTTCGGAAGGTTCGATAATTTCGATGCTGGCGGGAAGGGTTACACCAACGGACTTGGCGGTGGCCTCGATTTCAGACTTGGCACCTACGAGAACAGGCACGGCGATGTTACGTTCTACAGCGAGAACGGCGGCCTGGACGGTACGGGGTTCGGAACCTTCGGGCAGGACAATGCGCTTTGCAGCCTTGGAAGCCTTGATCAGGAGGCCTGCGCGGAACATGGCCTGGGAGGTCTTGCGTTCGGCGGCGGGTTCAGCCAGGTCGCGGGCAATGCACTTGGGGCAATGGAGGAGGCGCTTGGGGCAGAACAGGTCGGCATCTTCGTTGTCGGAATAGATCTTGGAATCGAGAGCGGTTGCAAGGGCTTCGTTGTATGCCTGGGCGCAGACGGGGCTCATGCCTACGGCACCTTCTACCACTACCAGGTCCACGTTTTCGAAATCCTGCTTGAGGAAGTCGGCGGCGATGGTTTCCATGAGGACGGCGGTCTTGTCGGCCTTGATCTGGGCGGCGGCAGCGGCACCGTTTACAGCGGGCTTGTAGGTGGCGACCTTGAGGCCTGCGGCGGCTACGGCTTCACTTGCTTCCTTGATTTTAGCTTCCATGTTTTCGGAGGCTACGAGATATACGCGATTCATTCTGAAATCTCCATTTTTCGATTAAAGTTCTTTTTCCAGTTAGCTTTTCTTTTTACGGCATAAAAATTAGGATTTTGACTCCCCGAAAGCACCTGTTTTTTTCAAAAATGCCTTTTTTGCGAAAAAAAAACGTTCAAAATCGGCGTTTATAGGCCTGTCTTATTCCAGTTCGCGGCTCCCTTCCCGACGTATCCCAATTACAAAAAAAACTTTACAAGTTATTGATACAAAAGCACTTGAGTAATGTTAAAAAAAAATTATTTTTGTGGCGGTTTTGTTGTTTGGGAAATTCTAAGGAGAGAACGGATGCGGTTGACGAACCTATTCCGGAGCTTGGCGGTTGGCCTGGCTCTGTTTACTATTTCTGCAAATGCGGCAACTGTCGCTATCGCCCATATCATTTACGAGGGTGACAGTCTTTACTATGCTGATAACGAAGAAAAGCTGAAGTACAGCTTGGTCAGCCAGGAACGCGACGGTACCTATACAATCAAGTTCAACGAAGAACGCCTTGACGACGGGAAGGCTGAACTCCGCAGGCTTCGCTTCGGTCTAAACTGCGAAAAGAATACGGACAAGTGCGGCACGTACCTCACTTCCGAAGAAAAGGATATGCCTTACCTGGCTACGCTTTTCCCGGAGTATGACCAGACCATCAAGAATCAGCCCGTTTACGAAGTCTGGCTCAAGCTGAGTCAGGGTTCTCTTGAAATTCTGCCGGGCATTCCCGACGAATACGTGGTACCCGATTCCGCCACGGTCATTATTAGGCTGCTCCCCTCCTGGAACAACACCACGGCTCTCATGACCCTCAACGGCAAGGACTACTCCATGACTCCCATCCGCGAAACCTACTGCGGATGGTTCGAAGATACCCTTAGAATTGTTCCCAAGAATGTCTACGTCTCCTTCAAGCAGACTATCGGCGACATGTACATCGGCAAGAACGGTCCCATCAAGGAACCCATCGACATCGAAGACGAAATCAAGCTGGACTCCGCACTGGCCATCGGCAAGGAACTCTGGATCGTGGCCAACCAGTATGGCGAACCCGAGATTTCTACCGCATTCCCCGAAATTCTCGGCGACTGCCCTGTAAAGAAACTGCCCGTCATGATGTTCGACTGGCTCCACGGCGACCAGGGTGATGAAAAGAACGCAATCGCACAGGCAGGCACTACAAGCCAGGACTTCGGTACCGGCGGATGTAAGGGCGAAGACAACGCCTACAAGGCCCGCCTGGGCATGGTCGAAAGGGAACTTGGCCCCAACGGAGTTCCTGTCAGGGCAAAGAACTTCCCCAAGGAATGCGAAATTACGGATCACCTTGATTACTGGTTCCTGCCCGAAGTCTTGGCAACCGATGCCGCCGGCAACCAGTACACCAACGCCACTTGCCGTGATCTGGAACTGACTCTGGACAACAAGGGTTTCTGGCTGGGTCAGAAGAACCTGGAAAGCCCCGAAAAGGGTCTCTTCTTCCTGGATGACTTCAAATTCCTGGATGAGGCAGGAACTGTTCCCAACCCCAACTTCGACTGGATCAACGGTGGCGAAAATATCGGTACCCACAACTATGGCTTTACCATGAAGATCCAGGCCCAGTTTGAATATGTAAGGGGCCAGTACTTTGAATTCTACGGCGATGACGATGTGTGGGTTTTCATCAACAACAAGCTTGTGGTGGATATCGGCGGCCAACATCACCAGGTTAGCGGTTCTGTAAAGCTGGATACCATCGGACAGGATACAGGCGACCCCCTGATTCCTGGCGAAACCTACCCGTTCCACATTTTCTACGCAGAACGTCACAAGGATGAATCCAACTTCAAGATGCGTACGTCTATCGACCTGAAGACTGACGCCAGCATGTTCCTGAAGGACATTCCCGGTGGCGAAAAGGTTATCCAGAAGGAAGTTTGGCAGATTGTCCGTAAGACCGCCCTGGCCTGCGACTTCTCTACAAGCCCCGAACTTCGCGACACCACTCTCGGCCCCTCAACATTCACCTTGTTCGGTAAGAGTCTGGCCAAGGGAGGCATCGCCCTCTCCAAGCTTGATTCCGCCTACTATAGCGGTATCAAGGTCACCAATGACTATACCATGCTTACCATTGACCTGCAGGCGATCGGCTTTGCGCAGAGTCTGCCGCCGGGAACCTACTACGTACGCGTAGCCCTCCGCGACAGTCCCGACCAGTACAAGGACGTCTACTTTACCGTGGATCCCTACGAACTGCCCAACCTGGCATACGCAAGCGTCAAGGATTCTAGCTACTGTGTCGCCAACATCAGCGAAACGGCAGATTCCACAATGGACTCCACTTGCTACACCCAGTACTGGCACGCATTCGGTAACGAGATCTCCCGCGACGTTTCCAGCGATACTCTCCCTGTTAACCTCGACCGTACTGAACGTATGTGGGCAGGACGCTCCTACCCCGTCAACATCATGTATGCAGAAGAATGGGCTACTATCTATAGCGGTATCGCAGTATCCATCATTTCTACTAACCCGAACCTGATCGCATGCGACTCCCTGGGCAACATCATTGACGAAGTGGTCCTGGTAGCAGGCCATGCCAGCTTCTATATCAAGGCCCAGGACGAAGTGATTAACGCCACCTTGACAATCAAGAGTGCAGGCGCCAAGAACGCTTCTGTAGACTGGACAAACATCAACATTGCAGTCCCGCCTGTTCCGCAGATTGATTCCGCATTCATCTACGACAGAAATGGCGATGGACGCGCTGACAGCATCTGGCTTCACTTCAACAAGGCCCTCGGCGGCCAGAGTGTTCTGGATTCCCTGAAGTTCGTATTCGGTAGCAATTTCGATACCCCCTACAAGGCAGTCTACAACGACGGTGAAGATTTCGCCTATGTCGTTGCAAGTGGTTCGGGATTCAGCACCTCGATCTATACCGGCGGTGCAATGGCTCCCTACAACGGAAAGATTACCGTTTACTACACCTACACTGACGAATCCGGCAAGCAGTCCTACTTCCCTGTGGAAGGCATCCTGTACGACAGAGTCGGTCCTGTTATCGTCGCCGCTGAAATTGAATACATGAGCGACGGTAATACGTTCCTGAGACTGTCCTTCAGTGAAGGCGTCAACGAGGAAAACGCAAACATTGATTTGTTCAGTTTCCACTGCTGGAAGGACAAGGTCCTTCATACTGTAGTAAAGACCCCCGGAAGAATCGGCGCAGGACAGCCCAACCAGTGGAGTCTTGTCTTCTCCAAGGGTAGCACACAGGATATCGTCCCTGCCGTAGGCGACTCCATCAGGTTCACGGTTCCCTCTATGGGCGGACAGGCTCACGACCTAATCGGAATTCTCCCCCACGAAGGAAACCCCTGGGTACGAATCACCGGCGAGCAGAAGGTTACCGTTACCAGCCCGAAGGTTGTGGCCCTGGATCCTGCCGCAGAGAATTTCGAGAGAGCAAAGGAAATCATTACCAACCCCAACGCCACGGTTCCGAAGCTGGTCGTTAGCGAACAGGCCATGAGCGCAGAACAGGTCGCCGCAGTTTACGGCACACAGGGTCATTACCTGGGAGACCTGGACATGGCACAGTTGGTAGAAAATGAGATTGCCGAAATTGTGAAGGCCGTTCAGAGCACTCCCAGCTACGTAGACAAGAAGGCAGCAAACGATCCCGCTAACGCCGACAAGACCTACACCATCGATGAAATCATCACCGCCGTCGCAAACGGTACCATGAGCATCGGTGAAGCCAAGGACAGATTTGACCTCAGCGAAGTCATCGTAGACGCTTACGAAAACGGTCTTCTGAATGTCGAAAATCTGCACTACTACTCCAGCGGTACCGAAGCCGACATCAAGAACATCGTCTCTACCGTTGCAGAAAGCACCGTGCTGACTTACAAGACCTTCTACTACACCAGCCTTGGCCACTATGTTAGCGGTCAGACCGGCAGACTGACCTGTAACGACGACATCTTCAAGGATGGCGGACGCAAGAACTGCCTGGATTCCGACGGCAAGCTGTTCCTGGCCTGGAACATGCGCGCAGACAACGGAAGACTCGCCGCAACTGGTGTCTACATCGCCCGTCTGGAAATCAAGATCAAGGTAAACACCAAGACCATTACCGACAAGACCCAGGACTTCCTCTGGGGCGTCCGTCGCGGTCAGGTTAACGCCATTGACCTTGGTCTCTAATTAGACTGTTCTAAAAAATTCTTACACGGAATCCCCCTGCCAAAGGGGGATTTTTTTTGGAACGAACTCCCCCAAAAAGGCCTCAAAAAAAGTTTTCTCCGGTATTTTTACAAAAACGCACTCTTTACTTGTTGCATTCCAATCAGGAATAATTTATTTCTACGGAGACCTAGAGACTCGTTTGGTGTAGCGAGCCTCACTAAGGAGAGATTGGATGGTGTGTAGAGTACTTCTTGAGAAGGCAAGGAAGTTGCCTTCCCTTGTTTCGTTTAACAAATTTAAACCCCTTCGTGCGATCGCGCTGGCAGGGTTAGTCTTGGGCCTTTCGGCCGCAGCGTTCGCCGCAGATTACACCGCTGACGTGGAATACGCCGACGGAAATCTCTATTACACCGTTACTTCAGGCAGAAACAATCTCACGAGATGTACAAGCCTCGCCAATGGCATTTCTTTCTCTACAGTGGATGCCAAGAACGTCACCATCAATTTATACACCAACAGGAACTGCAATACTCCCCTGACAGTCCAGCGCAGAAACGTCACCATCAAGGGCGCGGACCTCTTCAAGGACGGAGCCACTTCAGCAACAGCCTCACTCGGCAAAGACGGCAAGCTGACTCTCGAAGAATCCGGCAGCCGAAAGACGATCGCCTTCTTTACCCCCTGGAGCAACACCAACGCCATCCTCTTCATGAACGGCGACTCCGTGGGCATCATGCAGCCCATCAAGAATTATTGTGGCTGGTTCGCCGCATCGGTCAAAACTCCCGAAAATGGACTCAAGGTTTACTTTAAACAGACTGTCGGTCGTAACTATGTAGGCGCAGAAGGCGTCACCATCACCGAACCGACCATCGCCAGCGAAATCTCCCTGGATTCCATCGCCAGCATTTCCGACACCATCTGGGTGCAGGGTTACAAGGCAGACGTTCCCGCCTTATTCTCCAAGTACCCCGGCGTCCTAGGAGACTGCCCCCTCAAGAAATTCCCCGTTACCGTATTTGACTGGCTTCATGGCGACAAGGGCGATGGTGACGATCCCGGCAAGAACGGCGACCCCGCCAACGGTGTCAGCGCCGACTTCGGTTCTGGCGGTTGTGGCGGATCCAACAACAACAAGGGATATATGGGAGGCATGGTCCAGAAGAATCTGGGTCCCAACGGCGTTCCCGTTCCCGCAGATCCGTTCCCCGGAGACTGTAAGATTACCACCCACCTGGCAAACTGGTTCCTGCCCGAAGTGGTGGCTACCGATGCCGCCGGCACCCAGTACACCAACATGACCTGCCGCGACATTTACATCTCTATGGACAAGGAAGGTTTCTGGCTGGCCGAAGTTTCCTCTGACAATGTTTCCGAAGGAAATGACGCCACCAAGGGCGGCATGTTCCTTGTAGACGACTTTGAATTCCTGGATGACGCCAAGACCGTCAAGAATCCCTACTTTGACCAGCTAGGCAACGGCCAGAAGCATAACTTCGGTTTCGCCGTCAAGATCCAAGCCACCTTTGAATACGTTCCCGGTCAGTACTTCGACTTCTACGGCGATGACGACGTGTGGGTCTTTATCGACAACCGCCTGGCAGTAGATATCGGTGGCCAGCACCGACAGGTTGCAGGTGCCGTAGACCTGGACACCATGGGACTTGTCGAAGGAACTACCTATGACTTCCATATTTTCTATGTGGAACGCCATACCAGTTCTTCTAATTTCCGTATGCGTACATCCATCGACCTGCAGGTGGACGCCTCCATTTTCGTAACGTCCATCCCCCTGGGTGATGAAACCAATTACAAAGTCTGGCAGGTCAATAAGAAGAACAAGCTTTCCTGCGGTTATGACGCCAACTCTACAGAAACGGATACTACAGGCGGCGCTTCCACATTCAAGCTTACCGGCGGCAATCTTTCTGAACCCCAGATTCTTGATGTGGGCTTGCATTACGAAGGCCTCAACATTACCAGCGACTCTACATTCAGCGTCAACGTAGAAGCCATCAAGGCTAACGGCGCCCTGGCTCCGGGCCACTACTTCCTGGAAATCACCCTGAAGTCCGATCCCAGCCAGACTACAAAGGTCGAAATTACCGTCCCTGCCTACGACCTCCCCAGCGTAGCATTCGCAAAGGAAGACTGGACAGTCCTCGGCACGGCCGTTTCTGGCGACACCACTCAGATCGGCGAATGGGCTTACGCCACCTACCAGGTCAACATCACCTTCTTTGAAGAATGGGCTACAGTCAATAATTATAACAGAAAGATCAACCTGTCCTTCTCTGACGTAAACATCGACATTCTTGATACCATCGGCGGAAAGAAGATTACTTCCGTCAACCTGGATTCCAACGGCAGAGCCACCTTCTACGTACACGCCAACGCCCCTGTTACCGGAGCAACACTTACCATCAAGGGCGCAGCAGCAGGTTCTTCTGCCTGGACAAAATTGAATTTTGCCGATCCGCCAATTCCGCAGATCGTTACAGCAACCATTTTTGACAGAAACGGTGACGGTCGAGCCGACAGCCTATATGCACAGTTCGACAGAAGCCTTTCTGACAAGAGCCGTCTGGATTCCATTCAGTTTGAATTTGGCGAAGCCTTTATGGCAACCGACAAGTTCAGACTCATCAACAACAATACCATCGTCCTGACCGCCGAAGATATCGATGTTGAAAAATGCACCGACGCCAAGTGTGGTTTCGGTAGCCGCCAGTTCACCGGAGGTGCAACCAATATCTACACAGGTTCCCTGAACAACTGGTTCACCTACAAGGACAATGGAAAGACAAGTCAGTTCTACAAGGAAAACGAACCCATCAGCGACGGCATGGGCCCCATTATCGTAAGTGCCGTGAAGTCCAAGAGCAACGATGGTAACCGCCACCTGGCACTGACTTTCAGCGAAGCCATCTCAGACGATTCCCGTATTCAGTTCGCCACCATGTTTGAATTTATCTGCATGCGCGGTGGCATCAACGAGAATCCCGAAACCCCGGTACTGCAATCCGGTAGCGGCAATACCATGACCCTGGTTTATAGTTCGACCACACAGGACGCCGTATTGCCCAACAATGGAGACCTGATCCGCTTTGTCCCCGGAAACGGTTCCGCAAACGAGACCATCGACCTTGTTGGCAACGCTCCCCACAAGGACAACGCCTGGGTAACCATCACTGGCGACCAGGAACTGACCAACGAAAGTCCGGGAGTCATTTCTATCGGCGATGACCCCTACGGCATCATCAAGAAGGATACCGTCACACAGAGCCTGCTGATCACCAACACTACCCAGGACGCTCAGCAGATCGGCGACTCCCTCGGTGTTCAGGGCAGCCTCATTGACTACGACATTTCCAAGATCATGTTGGAAGAAACCCAGAAGGACATCAACTCGCTGGACGCATTCATCGAATCTCAGCTGGGAAGCACCACGACCTACGATACGACATATATATGCATCAGCGAAGAAGAAGCCCTGACGCAGGTCTTTGCCGATATCAGAACCGGAGTGGTTGGCGAAAACTTCGGCTTTAGCGAAGCCACCGTCATCGCCATCATGGAAGGTACTATCAACGAAAGCAATTACCAGTCCGCCCTAACAGCAGAAGAAAAGGGCATCATAGCCAAACTGACCGAAGACAATATTGAAGCCAGCAGGGACACCCTGACCGAAATCAGTTCCATTTCGACCACCACCCAGACGGATTTGTTCAACTCGATCAGGGCAGGTCTACTTGATGAAAAATTGAAGCAGGCCGGAGTCAGCCAGACCGTCATTGACGCCATCAAGGACGGCACCCTGAACGAATACAACATCGAAGAATTCCGCAACGGTTCCAAGTCCCTGATTGCAGACGACGCCATAGAACTCTTCTACCGTACACGTTACTACAGCCAGTATGGCGAATATGTGGGCGGAACTTCCAAGTCCATCAAGTGCTCCGACAAGGAAATCTATGGCGAAGAAGGCTGCATGAAGAACAAGGGCAAGATTTTCCTGGCCTGGAACATGCGCTCCAACAACGGCCGCCTCGTGGGAACCGGTGTGTATATCGCCCGACTGGAAATCAAGATTATCGTAAACGGCAAGACCACCATGCATCAGACCCGCGACAAGCTGTGGGGCGTGCGCCGTGGAAAAGTCAACAAGCTT
Source organism: Fibrobacter sp. UWH9 (assembly GCF_900129715.1). Classification (NCBI taxonomy): domain Bacteria; kingdom Pseudomonadati; phylum Fibrobacterota; class Fibrobacteria; order Fibrobacterales; family Fibrobacteraceae; genus Fibrobacter; species Fibrobacter sp. UWH9. Next base: position 25,035 of record NZ_FQWP01000016.1, read on the forward strand.
GGCCTAGAATTCGGGCCCTAGAAAAGAAATTAAACCTCTCTCATTAAAGGTGTCCGGCCAAATGCCGGCGCCTTTTCTTTTTTTTTGCCCGCTGACCTTCATTTTTACACACTTACTAAACAAAATCAGCAAATTCTTACACAGTTATTTTTAAAAAACATTGATTTTTACAAGATTTTAAATATTTTTGAAAAACTTCTTCAAATATTCGAAATTATTTCTAAACACTTCGTCTAAAAATGGGATTAGAGCAAATGGGTGTTTAGAAGGAGAAATCTATATGTGGTGTAAGAATCTCTCCAAAACAATCCTCATGGGACTCGCCTTGAGCGCATGTCTCGTTGCCGCTAGACCCGGTGCCAACAATACAGACCGCCCGGGCAACGAAACTCCCGCAACAAAAACCCCGGCCAAAGTCCTCCGTTTTCTTGCCCCCTGGACCAACACCAACGCCATCGCCTACGTCAACGGAGATTCCATCGGTGTCATGACTGCCGTAGACAAATACTGCGGCTGGTACGAAACGGAAATCAGCAAACCCGATGGTGAGTTCAGCGTCTATTTCAAGCAGACCGTAGGAAACAAATTCTACAGCGCAGAAGGCGTCGTTTCTAAAGCCCCCGGCACCGAAAACGAAATCAGCCTGGACAGTCTGGCGGCCGAAGGCGACACCCTCTGGATTCGCGCCTATAAGGCAGACGCACCCGCCCTCTTTACCCAATACCCAGGCATCCTGGGAGATTGCCCCACCAGAAAACTCCCCGTCATGATGTTCGACTGGTATGACGGCAGCCGCGACAACCACAAGAAATTCAGGCCCACCACCCGCGACGAAAGCCTCTGCAACCTGGGCGACGGCGCGGACCACTGCACCGACACATTCGGCGGCGTGGGAACCAGCGCAGACTTCGGCGGCGACAACGTAAACCTCTGCTGGCCCAATTCCCCCATGTCCAAGAGGGACTACACCGAAGAAGACCGCAATCTCATTGACTACACCGCCAGTCTCGACCAGGTGCTGGAAGGCATGGTGGAACGCAAACTGGGAAAGAACGGTGTCCCCGTCCGAAATGAGAATTTTGACTGGAAAGGAAAGTGCCGTAACGCAGAACATCTGAATCAATGGTTCCTGCCCGAAACGTTGGTGGTCAAGAATGGCAAGGCCTACACAAACGCCACCTGCCGCAACATGACCCTGCAACTGGACGAAGACGGCATTTGGCGCGCCCAGATGGACAGCGATACAAAATCTTCCGTAGGCGAGGCCCGTGGCGGCATGTTCCTGATCGACGATTTCCAATGGCTGGATTCAGCAAAGACAATTCCCAACCCTTATTACGATTCCATCCCCAGCGGATTCGCCGGCATTGACGGCAGCGGGAAAAGTTCCAGCAACGCCTACCATAATTACGGCATGTCCATGAAGGTGCAGGCCAACTTCGAATATGTCCGCGGCCAGTACTTTGAATTTTTGGGCGACGATGATGTATGGGTTTACATCGACGGAAAGCTAGTGGTGGATATCGGCGGCGTTCACGACAGAAGAAGCCGCGCCGTAGACCTGGACACCCTTGGCCTGATCGAAGGAAATACCTACGTATTCAACATCTTCTACACGGAACGCTACAAGGTCGAAGGGAACTTCAAGATGCGAACATCCATGGACCTGAAAGCCGACGCCAGCCTACTCATCTCCAGCTACGCAGAAAAGAATCTAAAGAGTTACGAAATCTGGCAGGTCAACAAGCGCGACGCCCTGAGCTGCGACTTTTCCAACAGCCAAACTACAACGGATACAACCGGCGGCGCCTCCACCTTCAAGCTGTCCGGAGGAAACCTGGACGACCCTCAGGAGCTGGGAATCGGCGACTGGTACGAAGGCATTCATATCACCAGCGACTCTACGTTCAGCATCGACTCGGCCGCCATCGTCGACAATTACACTCTGGCTCCGGGACATTACTTCCTTGAAATTTCCCTGAAGTCCGATCCCAGTCAGACAACCTCTATTGAGATAACCATCCCCTCTTACAGCATTCCCAGCGTTGCGTTCACCGACAGCACCTGGAAAATCCTGGGACAGGAAATCTCCGGTGACACCCTGCAAATCGGACACTGGGCCAACACCGAATACGACGTGTACATTTCCTTCTTCGAGGATTGGGCACAGGTCAACAATTACAACAAGAAAATTAATTTGTCCATTTCACATCCGGCTGTAGACATCCTTGATACAAATGGGGACGTCATCACTTACGTCAACCTGGACAAGGAGGGCAGAGCCCACTTCAGGATTCGCGCAAACAGTGCCGTCGAGGGAGTCACCTTGGTCGCCAAGGGATCCGCAGCCTCGGCATCCTACTGGAAGAACCTGAACTTCGATAACTCTCCGGAGCCCCACATCACCAAGGCCATCATCTTTGATAGGAACGGCGACGGCAGAGCAGACAGCCTTTATATTGAACTGGACAAGAAGCTGGATTCCAAGAACATACTGAATGACATCCAGTTCACGTTTGGAGAATCCTTCCCCACCACAAAGGATTTCGACATTTCTTCTAGCGGAGACGAAATCATCGTCACGGTGGACTGCGACGACAACATCTGCGGTTTCGGCAAGAAGCAATTTACCGGCGGAGAATCCGAAAAATATTTCGGTTCCATCAAGGCCAACTTTACCTACAAGGAAAATGGAATCGAGGAACACTTCAGCCCTTATTACGAAAACATCATCGAAGACGGCATCGGCCCCATCATCGTAAAGGCTGTCGCCGCCAAAAAATCCGATGGAAACCGCGAACTCGCTCTCACTTTCAGCGAAGCCATTACAGACAAATCAAGGGAATATTTCAAGAATCTTTTTGAATACACCTGCATGCGTTCCGGAGTCAACGAAAAGCCGGAATCCGCCATCCAGCAAAGCGGCAGCGACAACACCATGACTCTCATCTTTAGACAGTCTACGGATAACGCCATCCTGCCCACCAACGGCGACCTGATTCGTTTCGCCACCTCCGCAAGCAACACCGCAGAAGACCTGCTGGGCAACGCGCCCCATCGCGACAATCCCTGGGCTACCATCACCGGCAACCAGGAAGTTTCCAACGAAAGTCCGTCCCTCATTACAGTCAGTACCGAAAACGAAATTATTGCCAACCCTGCAGCCACCCAGCCCATGCTCAACGCCGACAGCAACTTGACCGCGCAGGAGATCGGCGAAAAGTACGGCGTGCAGGGCAACCTCCTCAGTTTCAACATCGCAAAAATCATGCTGGACGAAACGGGAGAACAGTTCAACATCCTGGACGCATTCATCGAAAGCCGCACAGGCACCGAAGCCACGGATCGCTACGACACCACCTACACCCTCACCAAGGACGAAGCCCTGGAACAGCTCTTCGTGGACATTAGCGCAGGTATCATTGGCGAAGCCTACGGCATCAGCGATGAAGCCGCGCAGCTGATTTCTGAAGGAAAGGTGACCGCCAAAAATTACAAAAGCGCCGGCCTGGCCGACAGCGTCATTGAAGCCATCGAGAGCCTTTCCCTGAAGAACTACGAAGACGGCATGAAGGTTACAAAGGTCACCTCCACCACAACAGTTTCGATCCAGGACATTCTGGATTCCATCGCAAGCGGCTGCTTCGACAAGGAACTGAAAGAGGCGGGCATTAGCGATGCCACCTTGCAGGCCATCAAGGACGGAAGCATCGACGAGGCACTCATCAACGAATACCATCTGGCAGGAAATACAGACAAAGAAATCTTCCTGCGAGAGCATTCAAACCTGATCGTTTCCGCAGATGCAGTCACCCTGAAATACCGCACCCGCTACTACAGCCAGTATGGCGAATACGTAGGCGGAGCCGCAGGCGAAATCAACTGCAACAGCGACCTCTATAAAGATGCGTCCGGTGAAGGTTCCTGCCTAGACCACGAAGGGGAACGCCTCTTCCTGGCATGGAACATGCGCGACAGAACCGGCAGACTGGTCGGAACCGGCGTCTACATCGGACGACTGGAATTAAGAATAGAAGTCAACGGCAAGACCGTACTGAACCAGACCCGCGACAAGCTCTGGGGAGTCCGCCGAACAAGGCCGTAACTCCAGACAAAAAGAAATCCCTCCAAACCAACCAAACCAAAAGGACCGCGCGATTTATTTCGCGCGGTCTTTAAAAAAAATGAAGGACCTAAAACAGCAAAGGCCCAGGAAACAATCCTGGGCCCTAAACTTGCGTTAGACTTTCCAAATCCGTTAGAGGGATTTAGCCTCTACACAGCGGACATTGTAAGCACGACCTTCAGCAGCACTCAAGCTCTGAGTCACATGCTCATCGGTATCAGGCTGGACACGCCAGGAAGTTCCATCGTTCAGCCACCAATAACCCTGCTGATCATCGAGGCCATAGGCAGTTGCGGTTTCGCCTTCAAACTTGAAACGACCGCCCAAGGTCCACCAGGATTCAGCGACAACAGCATCTGCAGCCTTGACTTCATCTGCAGAAGGCAGACGCCAACCAGCCGGGCAAGCTCTCCTTGCGGTATTCAGAGAATAGAATCGACCATATTTGGCACACACGTCACCGCTTTCTCCGAAAGAGCAGAAGGAACCGGATTCCGTAGCGAAGTCCAGGTTCTGGGTCATCCAATGAACACCGGCGATAGTCTTCAAGGCGTAGGTCTTGTTGTCTCGCAGGTCAACCATCTGAGTTTCTGTTACGTTGGGCCACACTTCCGCCTCGGAAGAGACTCCAATAACGATGGTATCCATGCTAGCGCTGGAGGTAACCGCAGCCGCTTCGCACTTTTCGCTCCAGCAGAAAACACCGCTACTAATGTAGGGGGTCTCATAATTGCTGGCAGAAGACAAATACACAGTCTTGTTGACAGTATCTGTTACGGCAGAACCACTAGACTTGACTTCAGCCTGTACCCCAGAATCCTTCTTAGAAGACGATGATGCAGGAGCGTCACCCTGAGGGGCGTTAGAATCGCTGGAAATAGAGCTATCCTGCTCAGCAATTATCACATCAACGTCTGAGATGGTATCGGAACAAGCCGAAATCATGCTCACTACACCCACAAATCCCAATAATGCAGTGATCTTTTTCATAGGCTCAAATATAGTTTACAAAACCATACCTAAACAGCAAAAAGTTTTTTACTATCTTTGTGCTCACTATGACGAACGTTGAAATTTTCGACACCACTTTTGCCATGACCATCCTGGTCATTTTGGCCCTCTGCATCCCCACTGTCCTCTTGGTCGCCAACTGGCTTCTGCATCCGGGCAAAATCAAGGAAACCGCCATCAAGGGTACCTCCTATGAATGTGGTATCGCCCATGTATCCGGCACCTCCAGCGAACGCTACCCGGTCAAGTACTACATGGTGGCAATGCTGTTCCTGGTGTTCGACCTCGAAGTTGCATTCCTCTACCCCTGGACCATCCAGTTCCTGGCTGGTGGTTGGGAATTGCTCTTTGTTCTTCTCGCCTTCCTGGTGATTCTCGAAGCCGGTTACTGCTACCTCATGAAGAAGGGCGTGCTGAACTGGACTCGCATTCAGGACTAATTCCTGAATCCACAGATATTCTATCTCAAAAATGGTGGTTGCGACCTTCGGGGCGCAACCACTTTTTCATACCCGACCTTCGGGGCGCAGCCGCATTTTTACTTCCGCCCTGCGGGGCCTATTTTTTGTTTAAACCTCGGGAACTAGAACGCAGACCGGATATAAACAGTCATGCCGAACTTCTCGTAGTCCACCCAGGAAATCTCACCACGGGCGTAAAGCCGTTCCTTCAAGTTAAGGGCCAGCATCCCTCCAAACCCAACAGCCTGATGCCACCGATTCCGTAGAAGTTCGCCAAAGTGGTCACCCACCTTGGCCCCTTCAAAAAAGATATCACCGGCCAGGCGCCAACCTAAATATTTACGCAGTTCCGCCTGTAAAATCAGACTCTGGTTATCGCGAAAAAACAAGCTCTCTACACCGCGAAAGCGTTTCGTTCCATCAGGGCCAGATAGCATGTCAAAGGGAACATCCCCGCTAGCCCTTTGCCAGAGGGCTGCCGTCGCCACGGAGATATTCCAGAACAAGGGCGTGTACCCACGGAGGTCCAGATCCTGAACACCGAAGTCATAATCCCCTAGCCAGTCGCTGTAGAACATCTGCTGCCAGCGAACAAGGAAACCGCTCCGGGTCCAGTTCAAATTGTCGCGGGTGTCGTAACTAAGAATATAGCCGCCCCCATTCCGCCAACCATTATGCAAATCCGGTAAGTCCATATCGGCACAGCGATCCTTGGTGCAGTCATTAAAATCGGTAGACGACCTTTCTGCAATAACCTTCACACCATAATTGAACGACCGGGGCAACCCTATGGAAGACTTCAATTCCGTAGAAAAATGCAGACGTTCTCGATCGAAGCCGATGTACTTGTCGAAGTCCACATCGTTCCCCATGCCGAAGTAACTGCCTACCCAGTTCTGATACCTGAAGTCTACGATACCGCTAATCCTGTCGTGGTACAGATAGAAATAGGGAACCATCAGAAACTGGAACTGCTTTCGGGTAGAACCGTATGCCGTAATATCGATTTCCTGGACCTTACCACCAGGTTCGTTGGGCTTAAAGAACAGAAGCGCCATGGCACCATACTGCAGTTTGGTTTCTTCCGAATAACCTAATATGGGAAGGGCAGAAAATCGCTGAAAATGATCCTCATCATTCTCTAAAGCGAAGGCGGCTGGACCAATACCGCACACCGCAAGGGCCGCAACGCTCATAATCTTGCGCAGTAGCTTGCAGTTCTTTTGCGGCACCTTCGGACTCATGGTTCACAATATATATATTAGTGCCGTTATGAACCATATTGCAATTTTTATTGATGCAGAGAACCTGACCAACTGGGTAAGAAACAATGGCGTGCAGTCCTTAATGGACGAACTGCTGCCCCTGGGGCAAATCGTTGTGCGTAAGGCTTACGGCAAGTGGTCTAGCCCCCAGCTGATGCCTCTGCAATCCGCATTGAACGAAAACGGTTTCGAACTTGTCCACACCTTCCATCCTGTCAGCGGAAAGAATTCCACCGACATCAAGATGACCGTAGACACCATGGAAGTGGCCCTGGATTCCCAGGTGCAGTGGATCGTGCTGGCCACCGGCGATTCCGACTTTTCGCCCCTGTTCCGCAAACTCCGCGAACAAGGCAAGGAAGTCATCGGCGTCGGTCCCAAGTCCCCTCTAAGCGAGTGCGTCAAGAATTCCTGTTCCCGCTACGTTTACACCGACGACGCCACGGCCGCCCCCGTGGACGAAGATGAAGAAGAAAACGCCAAGGACAGAAGCAGCCTTATCGTGTCCGAAAAGATCGACTCCATGGAAATGCTCCGCGACATCCTGCAGAAGGAAGACGGCCCGCTGCCCCTTGCCGCCGTCAAGCCGAAAATGCTGGGCATCGACAACGCCTTCAACGAAAAGCGTCTGGGATTCAAGAACTTCATGGACTTCGTCAAGTCGGCAGACTTCGTACAAATCAACGACATCGGCGGCGGATCCTTCACCGTATCTCTCGCCGAGCAGAAAGTCTCTGTGGAAGAAGACGCCCAGATGGTTCTGGCCAAGGCACTCAAGCGCAAGGGCTGGGACATCTTCCCCAAGAACATGCTTAAGAAAATCTACGTGGCCGCCTGCGACCTGAGTTCCTTCGTTCCCATGAGCAAGCAAATGCTGGTAGAAGAAATCGTCGCCATGAACATCCCCGGCACCACAAGCAGTTACATCAACCGCGCCCTGGGAACATTCTTCAAGGCAAAGCTGGTAACCGTCTCCACCAGCGACGATGGCGACAAGCTTTGGACGCTGACCGAAAACAATCAGTACTGGAAGGAAATCGACAAGGCCATGCTGGACCGCCTCCACGTAAGCCTCAAGGAGACCAAGCAGAAGGTTCCCAAGAAGGACGTCATTGCCATGCTTTACGGAAAGTACGCCGAAGGCGAGGCAGAAAAACTCGTTTAGTTTATACTTATTGATATAGACAAATTAAACGTAAATAATTTCCGCATACCTATAAAAAAAGAAGGACTCGCTTTCGCGAGCCCTTTCTTATTGCAGTTCCTAATGTCTAAGCCTTAGTCAACCAGACGAGACGGCATCAGGAGGAAGCTATAGTTCAGGTCTTCACCGACCGGTTCGATAATGCAGGCGCCAAGAGGGCTGTTCATCTTGAGGATGACTTCTTCGCTCTTGCACATGCCGAGGATTTCGGAGAAGTAACGACCGTCAAAGCCCATGCTGAAGTTGCCTTCGCCATTGTGAGTAATGGCCAGTGCTTCGCGGCATTCGCCACCAACATCCGGGTCAGTTGCAGAAAGTTCCATGACGTTGCCGTTCATGTGCAGACGGATCTGGTGAGTGCGGGGATTAGCCATGGGGAGAATGCTCTTGACCTTGCCCTGAAGTTCGGCGCAGTTGGCCTGCACGGTACGTTCAAAGTTCTGGGGGATCACATTGCGGTAGTTAGGATACGGTCCTTCGTACAGCTTGGAAATGATCTGGGTAGAACCGGTGCTGAACAGCACATGGGTTTCGGTAGTGCGAATTTCGATGATATCTTCGCTCTTGGCAATGCGCAGGATCTGCTGCAGAACCTTGGGCTGGATAATAATGCCGCTAGCGAGAGTAGCGCCTTCCTGGTCGATGCTTGCACGGCCCATGCGGTGACCGTCGGTAGCGACCATGGAAACCTTGCCATTGTCAGCTTCGAAGAACACGCCATTCAGGTTCATGCGGACAGAATCGTTGGAAGTTGCAAAAGCGGTCTTTTCGACGAGGAATGCAAGTTCGCTTGCAGCGAAGTTCAGGCTGTCGCCTTCCACTTCCGGGAACGGAGGGAAGTCACCAGCGTCAAAACCCATGATAGAAGCCTGACCACGTTCGCTCCACTTGATGCGAGCCAGATAATCCTGGACATCGATGCTGATGGTTTCGATAGCGGGATCGCTAAGAGCCTTGATCAAGTCAGAGAACTTGCGGGCGTTGATCACGACTTCGCCATCACGTTCGCCGTTCACTTCCAGCTTGGTCCTGACACCAAGGTTCAAGTCGGTTGCGCAAATTTCCAGGATGTTTCCTTCGAGACGAAGAGAATAGTTGTTCAGAATCTGAAGAGTAGACTTGTTGGGAATTGCGGTAATGGCAGTCTGCAGAGCTTCCTGCAGGTCGGACTTCTTAATATCGAACTTCATCTTAGCCTCTCTGGATTAGCATGGTGCCAACAAAGAAGATTACGGCGAGAGCTCCAAGTACAGCAATAATCTTGGGGTCCAGTGCGTTCTTCTTGTTCGGGGTGAACTTCTTGACTTCTTGTTTAGCGTGTCTACGATCGCGACGACTCATGGTATTTCTCCAAATTTTATACGGATAAAAAACTAATTTTTTTACAGACATTGGAAATCATCTTATGAGTAAAATTCCTTTAAATAAGCTTAAAAATTCGGCTATGAACTTCGCCTCTACCGCACTTTTGCGGGTAGAACTGGCAGCCGAGGAATCTAGGCTCAAAAACCGCTTCCAGGCACTGGGTCAGAAACTTCACGGAGCCGTCCGTGACGACCTTCTTTCCGCCATCAAGGACGACCCGTCCGTGGTAGAAATACTCGGCGCCATCGAAGAACATAAGCGCAAAATCAATTCCTTGCGGGAGCGTATCGACGGTGAAAAAACTTGAAATCCATGTATTCCCCAGCAAGACCACCTCGGGTAAGAGCTACAGCGTATCCCTCCTAGGGGCCATACTCTCTGTATTGAGCGTTTGTGCCGCCGTGGCAGGCTTTATCATGTTCTCTCCCGTCCGCATTATGGATAACATAACAAGCGGAAACGTAACGAACGTCTATCGCCAGAATGCAGCTATCGAAAAGGAACTGGTAGCCGTCCGCGCCTCCGTAGACTCTTCCATCCTCAAGGCCGAAGAAACAAGGCTTCTCCGCGACAGCACCCTGAAAATGGGAGGTCTGGGATTCACCCTGGAAACCACCAGCGACGAAGAACGCGCCGCCCGCAAGCGCAAGAGCCTGATGGAACTGGAAACCACTTTCCGCAAATTGCTGAACGCCCTGGAAAACGATTCCGCCCTGGCCGCCAAGCTGCCCGTACTTCACCCCATGAAGGGTGAACACGCCGTCAAGAAACGCTTTGAAATGGCCTACGATCCCTTTACCGACAGACAACTGCCCCATCGCGGCATCGACTACGTGGCCGTCGAAGGGGACACCGTCTATGCGACAGGTGCAGGTGCCGTCATGGAAGTCCGCAACCATCGCGGTTTTGGCCTGTCCATGAAAATCGAGCATGTGAAGGGCGTCCGTTCCTTCTACGCCCACCTAGGGAAATCCCTTGTCCCCCAGGGAAGCTTTGTAAAACGCGGTCAACCCATCGCCCTCATCGGCGAAAGCGGTCGCGAAACGAGCCTCGGCCTGCACTACGAAATCCGACTGTCGGGCAACTCCATCAACCCCGAAAGTTTCTTCATCACCAAATAGGTGGACAGGAACGAGGTCAATATGGCAAATTCCGCTTTTGAACAGAACATCATCGCCATGGTATGGGACTGCGACAAGACGCTCATCAGCTCTTACATGCAGGAACCCCTATTCCGTCATTTCAACGTTGACGGCGCCAAGTTCTGGCAAGAAGTGAACGCCCTAAAAAGCCACTACGCCGCCCAGGGAATTTCCGTCAATTCCGACACCAGCTACCTGAACCACATCTTGACCTATGTGAAGGCGGGGCTGTTCAAGGGACTTTCCAACAAGATGCTCCGTAGCTTCGGCAAGGAACTTGCCTTTTACCCGGGCCTTCCCGATTTTTTCGGCGAAATCAAGAAGCTGATTGAAGAAGATCCGAAATACAAGGCCTTCGACATCCGTCTGGAACATTACGTGGTCAGTACCGGTTTTGCCGAAACGATCCGTGGCAGCGCCATCGCCCCCTTTGTAGATGGAATTTTTGGATGTGAATTCATCGAAGAAGTACTGCAACCCGGTTTTCTGGATGCAAAGGACGCAGCAGGGAACGTCCCTAACGCAAACGAAGTATCCGCAAACGAAATTTCCCAGATCGCCAGCGCCCTGGACAACACTTCCAAGACCCGCTACATCTTCGAAATCAACAAGGGCAGCAACAAGTACCCCGAAACCATCGACGTCAACTCCTCTATCGCACGAGAAGTGCGCCGCGTTCCCTTCCAGAACATGGTATACATCGCCGACGGTCCCAGTGACGTTCCCGCCTTCAGCATCCTGAACAACAATGGCGGAAGCACCTTTGCCGTTTACCCCAAGGGCGACGTAAAGGGCATGCGCCAGGTGGACGCACTCCGCCGCGATGGCCGTGTGCAGATGTACGGCGAAGCGGACTACAGTGAAGCAACGACTTCATGGCTGTGGCTTACGGAAAAGGCCCGCGCCATTGCCGACAAGATCGTGGCTACCAAGCAGGCTGCCATCAAGAATAGCGCCGGCGCCCCGCCCACCCATCTTCAATAAAAAAAGCGGGCTCAGTCCCGCCTTTCTTACATCATCCAGATTTGCTGTTCCGCCAACAGGGCAATGGCCATAGGCAACATGCCGTTTGTCGCAAACTTGTCCTTGACCTTCCTGCGGAACATGTTGACCGTAAAAAGCAAGGCCGCCACAAGAACGATGACAGATACGTAGGACGCCTTCTCATCGTAAAACTGGCAGACGACACCAAGATAGACGTCAAGACAGATTCCCAGAACAGCCTTCCCCATCAGGAAAAAGGCGACTCCAAGATGGAACTTCTTCTTCTTGGCCATGGTAAAACGCCGGGCGATCTTGTACCCGATACCAAAGCAAAAAAACGGAAGGATATCCATGGTAAAGGTGATTCCGCATTCGGTAACATCAAACGAACCATCAAGAATTTTATGGGCGACGTCCTGCACTCTCGAAACAACGAATACGGCCATGAGAGAAATCCAGAAAAGCTTGCGGATGAAAAGCTTTACCGGCGATTCCCTATTTGCAGAATCTTCCCTTGCCGCCTTGACGGGCTTTACCTTTACTTTCTTTTTTTTGTTAGACTTGTTCGTCTGAATTTCCGCCTCTAACTCATGGATCCGTTCCATTACGATCTTGACTCGTTCGTCAGAGGAATCCTTCTTGACGACACCCAAAACTTCGTACAGTTCACCCAACGGCAAATTGTGAATCTTGCCGGCATAATCTTTTAGGTAAAGTTCGTCTTTTAAGTTGATCTGGTCAGACATAGATTTTTCTTCTTCCTGGAGACGAAAGATATTAAAATCTAGAAGACGTGAATCCCGATCTCACTCAGAAAACGGTTCAAGCAGAAGAGACCGAAGCCTAGAAGGAAAATCTGGATGATGATGAACGGTATGGGGTGCTCCCTGAAATGGTAATCACTGCCCTGGTGAGAAATGTTGCCGCGGACAATATTGCTGATAAACCAGGCGAAGAAAATGATGGTGAGGAGCAGGGCCATGCAGGGCAATCTACTAAATTATTGGCTTAGTTGGAGCCGAATAGTTCATCGTACTCTTTGTTGGTGTAGATGATGCCGTCCTTTTCCTTGTAACGGTATGCGGGGAGGGAATCGCCGTTGTCGCACTTGAAAATGGGATCGTAACGGCTCGGTGTATTGCAGACGATGGGAACGATGCCGTACAGAGGGGCGTTTTCATCAGTGGATGCGTAGCTTTTGGAGGCGTTTTCGCATGGAGACGGAACGTATACGGTGCTGTCCTTGCAGTGTACCGAGGGATCGGAATAGAGCACGTAGGGATATTCGCTATTGACGCTGGAAGAGGATTCTCCCATGCCGGAGGAAGACTCTGCGCAGTTACCTTCGGTGCAGTCACCGGTTATGCTGCTGGAGCTGATGTCATAAGTGGGGGCGACGCCGTAGAGTGCGATGACAGCACCACCGCCACATTCTTCATTTTGCTCGTTTGTACAGACGTTTTCGCCACCTTGGATGTATTCCGCCTCGGTGCCGCTATCGTTACAGCCGGCCCAGAAGCTGGCGGCGATACTCAAGGTGATTTTTCCCCAATGTTTCCTGATGGACATAGAGCCTCCTGGTTTCCCAAATTCCTTACGGTTAGAATATAGACTTTGGCGAAACTTTTTTGATGCGCTGGCTGAAAAATATGTTGTACAATTTGTCAACGGTTGGGGGCGTTGCGGGGGCGTGCCCCCGCAGAGGGGGTAGCAAAAGACCTTAAAAAGGGCTTGTGCGAGGGGGAGGCTTCCCCCGCATAAAAATCATATTATATATTTATGGTCCCCAGGTCTCGCGTTGGCAGGCAGTCGGTACTTTCCGTCAAGAAGCGCGCGGGGCTCGGACAGGGCCCATACTTTTGGACCGGTCTTGGGGCCAAAATCTATTATCGTGTCTATCAAGTTTTGTCGAACTTTTAGGAGTTTTAATGGCAAATAAGTGTAAGCGCGGGATTTTGATTAGCAAGACGCCTTATGAAAAGCGTATCGCTATCATGGAAGACGGTGAACTCGTCGAATTGGTAGTGGAAGGCGTTTCTTCTAATCGAGTTCTGGGCAATATTTATAAGGGCGTGGTCCAGAAGGTGCTTCCGGCACTGAAGGCTGCGTTCATTGACATCGGCCTGGAGAAGGCCGGCTTCCTCCATCAGGAAGACGCCGTCGATCGCAACGAACTGCTTCGTCGCGAATACGGTGACGATGATGACGAAGGCGGTTCCTCCAAGGAAGTGCCTATTGATGAAATCCTCCACGAAGGCCAGGAAATCATGGTCCAGGTGGTTAAGGAACCCATCAGCACCAAGGGTGCCCGTCTGACCACCCATCTCAGCTTTGCCGGCCGTTTCCTGGTCTGCATGCCGGGTACCAACTTTATCGGTGTGTCCAAGCGTGAACGTGATCCGGCCAAGCGCCGCGAATTCAAGAAGGTGGTCCGCCGCCTGAAGGGTCGCGATGTGGGCTATATCGTACGTACCAACGGCTTGAACGAATCCGAATTCGAAATCAACAAGCAGATGCGTGAACTGGAAAGCAAGTGGGAACAGACGAAGTACAACTTCGAAAACCAGCCTGCCGAAACCTGCATCTACGAAGAATCTGATTCCATCGAACAGACCGTCCGCGAATACTTTGGCGATAACACCGACTACGTGTATATCGACAACCGCGACGAATACTTCGCCCTCCGCGACTACCTGAAGGTTCTGTCTCCGGACAAGCTGGACAAGGTGAAGCTGTGGAGCAGCAACGAAAGCCTGTTCGAATACTTCAAGATCGAAAACGACTATGCACGCTCTCTCCAGCGCCAGGTCCCGCTGCCCCGCGGTGGCAACCTGGTCATCGAGCAGACCGAAGCACTGGTGTCCATCGACGTGAATACCGGTCCCAAGGTCCACGGCAAGGACCAGGGTAAGATTATTCTGGAAACCAACATCGATGCTTGCCACGAAATTGCAAAGCAGCTCCGTCTCCGCGACGTGGGCGGCCTGATCATTATCGACTTCATCGATATGGAAACCGAAGCCGACAACGAGACCGTCTACCAGGAATTCCGCAAGGCAATCCGTCGCGACAAGGCTCCCATCACCCCCGCCCCCATTAGCCAGTTCGGCCTGATGGAAGTGACCCGTAAGCGCGTCCGCGTGAACCTGATGACCGAAAAGACTCAGGTATGCCCGGTCTGCTGCGGTGGTGGCCGTATCGCTACCCTGGAAAGCACTCTCGGCATGATTGACCGTTGGATGGCTCGCGCCAAGGCCAAGGGCAAGCTCCGCGAAGTGACCCTGGTGGTCAGCCCCTTCGTTATCGACGTGATGTGCAAGGACCTGAACCGCATGTACAACTATCTGGAGTACAAGCACGGCATGAAGATCAACCTGGTGGAAGACGAACATGCCCACATCAACCAGTTCTGGATGTACGACAAGAACAACGAAGATATTACAGACCTGTACAACTTCGCTTAATTTGTCTAAAACAATCTAACGAAATAGAAAGGGCCTCGGATTCATCCGAGGTCCTTTTTAACGTACCCGCCAGGAGCCTGTTTTGTCGGAACCCTCGCGGTAAACAGCACCCATTTGCTGTAATTTAGACATTTCCCGTTCTACAGTTCTCGACGAAACTTTCAACTTCTTGGCAATCTGCTCAACAGTCAGCGTTTTTTCTCGCAGATAATCCAAAATTTTGTTCTGTCGGATAGAAAGTTCCACACTTGCGGCATCATCCCCCCTTTCTTTAAGGGATTCTGCAATGTTTTTAAGCAAATCCAGGATTCCCTGCAAAAGGAACTCCACAAAGGGGCCCGCCTCGCCTGCCTTTATGGCCTTCACAAAGGCAAAATAGTAGCGACGCTGCTGATCTTCGTCCCAATGTTCCCGGGATAGGTTCGAAAGAACGGGACTCAGCTTCTTCAGGAGCAACGATTGCCAGAGCAATCCCATGCGGCCATTGCCATCCTTGAAGGGGCGGATGTAATCCAGGGCGTAATGGAAAATGCAGGCCCTGATCAGCAGGTGGTCCTCGCTTTTCTGGAGCCACTGGAAAAGTTCCTGCATCATGTAAGGCACTTCGCTTGCAGGGGGCGCCAGGTGGATACACATCTTGCCGTTGAAAACGCAGCCGTTCCCCGTCCTGAAAGATCCCCCGTCAGGCTGGTTCGCCCCCGCCAAGTCGGCATGGGCCCGCAAAAAATCCGACAGCGAAAACACGTCGTAATCCCCCTGAAAGGGTTCATCGCAGAGGTCTCTACCGACACCGCAGCCAAAGCCGCGATGCCCCTGACGGCCTTCCAGCCAGGCCTCGCATCGGGTCGCCAAAACGGAAATCTCGATAGCCAGATTCACAATCTCCATGCTCAACTTTAAGGACGGACGATACATAATTTACCCCGACATATACATAGACAAATACAACGTCATATAGACCGACAGGAATAATATACATCCCTTGATATTGATAGTCAAGAGGGGAATGAGCGGTGAGGCATGAGATATGAGGGATGAGATACGAAAAAGAAAAACCCGCGTTGTCGCAGAAGGACATCGCGGATTTTTCAAAAATCAAGATACTGGTTTCAGATATGAGACTTCGCTATTCGCTCATATCTTGTATCTGATATCTAAACTAGACCTGTGCCAGAGCCTGTTCCAAGTCGGCGATGATATCGTTCACGTTTTCGATACCCACGCTGAAACGGATCAGGTCAGGAGCAACGCCTGCTTCGATGAGCTGTTCGTCGGAAAGCTGACGGTGGGTATGGCTTGCGGGATGCAGCACGCAGCTACGGGCGTCGGCCACATGGGTCACGATGCAGATCAGCTTCAGGGCATCCATGAACTGGATGGACTTGTCGCGGCCACCCTTGATACCGAAGGTGAGCACGCCGCAGGGCAGGCCGCCCTTGAACTGCTTCTGGGCCAGGGCGTAGGAAGCATTGTCTTCGAGGCCGGCGTAATCCACCCAAGCGACCTTCGGATGGTTCTTCAGGTACTTGGCGCAGGCCAGAGCGTTTTCGCAGTGACGGGGCATACGGAGGAACAGAGTTTCCAGGCCCACATTCAGGAGGAAAGCATTCTGGGGAGACTGGATGGAACCCAGGTCGCGCATGAGCTGCACGGTAGCCTTGGTGATGTAGCAGAGCTTGCCGAAGGACTTGGTGTAAGTCAGGCCGTGGTAAGACGGATCCGGTTCGGTGAGGCCCTTGAACTTGTCGTGCTGGGCTTCCCAGTCGAAGTTACCGCTGTCAACCACAACACCACCCACAGCCATGGCATGACCGTCCATGTACTTGGTGGTAGAGTGGGTCACGATGTCTGCGCCGAATTCGAAGGGGCGGCAGAGAATCGGGGTGGGGAAAGTGTTGTCGATGATCAGAGGCACGCCGTGCTTGTGAGCCAAGTTGGCGAAGCGCTGCAGGTCAAGAATCTTGCCGGCGGGGTTAGCCACAGTTTCACCGAAGACGCACTTGGTGTTGGGGCGGAAAGCCTTCTCGATTTCTTCGTCGGAAGCGTCCTGGTCGATGAAGGTGCATTCGATGCCCAGCTTCTTCATGGTAACGCTGAAGAGGTTGCTGGTACCGCCGTAGATTGCGGAAGTAGAAATGAAGTGGTCACCGGCTTCGCAGATGTTGAACACGGCGTAGAAGTTTGCAGCCTGACCGGAAGAGGTGAGCATGGCACCTACGCCACCTTCCAGCTGAGCGATCTTGGAGGCAACAGCGTCGTTGGTGGGGTTCTGGAGACGGGTGTAGAAGTAGCCGGATTCCTTCAGGTCGAACAAGTCAGCCATCTGGGCGGAAGTGTCGTACTTGAAAGTGGTGCTCTGGTAGATGGGGAGCACGCGGGGTTCGCCCTTCTTGGGGGTCCAACCGGCCTGAACACACAATGTTTCGAGATTTGCCATATTTTCCTCTTTATGTTAAATGCACTAATCGCTTCGGCCACCTGCCGTGCAATCTGATGCACGCGGGGTTAAACCGCAGATTGATGCTCCAAATATAGCTAGTTCCTATAGCCAACACAATATAAACACCCGCCATATAAAACAATCCTGCAAGATCTTCCCCCTGCTATAAGGTTTTAATTATAAGCGGCAATAAATAAAAACTATAACATTTAACATTCTCTTTAAAATTTGCGTTTCCCGTATGCTTATCAAACCAAAAACAGAATTTCTATCTTTGAAGTCATGATTTGGCACCTACTCGCAATTGTCACCATGATTTTCTGGGGCACCAGCTTCGTCAGCACCAAGGTTCTGATCGAGCACGGCTTTTCCCCCATCCAGATTTTCTTTATACGATTTGCGACAACCTACCTGATGCTTTTGATCGCCAACCACAAGAAGTTCTTTTCTGACTGCTGGAAAGATGAGCTCAAATTTTTATTGGGAGGTTTTACCGGCTGCACCACTTACTTCTGGGCAGAAAACACCGCACTGTCGCTTTCACCAAGCAGCAACGTGTCGCTGATCGTGTGTACCAACCCCCTGATGATCATGATTGTTGGCGGCCTGCTCTACAAGGCGGAGCGTCTGAACCGGCGCCAGATTTTTGGAAGTATCGTCACCTTCCTGGGTGCCGCGCTGGTGGTTCTAAACGGGAAATTCATCCTGAAGCTTTCACCTGTCGGCGACCTGTTGGCATTCGGTGCCGCCGTGTCCTGGGTATTCTACGCCTTCAGCACCCAGAAGACCCGCGAAAAGTACAGCACCAGTTTCGCCATTCGAAAGATTTTCTTTTACGGGGTACTTACGTCCCTGCCGCTGATGATTCTTGACTGCATAGGAATCCCGGGTTCAACCCTATTCGGGCAAACTCACAACATCCCATGGGAGGCGTTCCGGGAACCCGTGGTCATCGGAAACTTTTTATGTCTCTGCATTTTCAGCAACCTGTTCGGCTACCTGATATGGAACAAGGTGATGATGAAACTGGGGACGGTTCTCGCCAGCAACTACATTTTCGCCATTCCCCTCATTACCATGATCACGGCGGTCATTACCATCGGGGAATACATTTCTCCCGTGGCAATCGCAGGGGCGGTCGCCATTATAACTGGGATGATTTTAGCGGAATATAAACGCTAACCTTCCAGGAACTTCTTGAGAGCGGGAATCAAGCGCTCGCCATCCCGCAGGCCCATCTTGTAAAGTTCCTTCAGCTTTTCGGTATCCTTTTCGATACGGCTGATCTGGAACGGTTCGCTGGGGCGGAACACAAAGGACTTGCCTTCACCTTCCCACTGCTTTAAGGTGGCCAGCGCCTGGTTGTAGCGGATATGGCGAGTAGCAGCCGCGGCAACGAACTTCGGATACTTGCGGTACATCAGCTTGAACAGCGGGATCATGGAATTGGGCTTCTTGACATAACCTTCCTGTTGAGTCAAGATGACCACCTGCTTCTTGAAACCCTTGCTATCCATGAACTGGAAGGGGATGCTGTCGGCAATGCCGCCATCCAGAAGTTTTTTACCGCGGAGTTCCACAATCTTACTGACCAGCGGCAAGGATGCCGAAGCGCGAACACATTCAAGACCGTCGCCCTTGTCCACATCCTGGGTCAGAAGGTATTCGCCTTCGCCCGTTTCCAGGTTCGTGCAGACAGAATAAAAATCGGAAATATGGGCATTCTCTTCGAACTTGGCATAGTCAAAGATGTCAATCTCGCGGGGAATGGTAACGTAGCAGAACTCTCTCGGGAAAAAGTCTTCGCCCTTCAACAGATACTTGAAACCGCTATACCGCGGATCCTTGGAATGGACCGTATCGATGCGCATATTGCGTTCGCGCTGTTCCGACAGAAAACTGCAGATATGGGTGGCGCCGGCAGAGGTTCCTGCATAACCGCCAAACTTAATCCCGTGATCCAACAGAATATCCAACACGCCGCCAGAATAGGCGCCACGCATGCCGCCACCTTCAAGAACCAGAGCTACATCCTTAAACATTGCCATATAATCGTTCCTTCAGTATGTTAGAACACCAAGTTGCTTTCCAGCCAGGCATAATCCTTGGGATGGTCTACGAACTTTTCGGGATTCAGCTTATGCTTCGCAAAAAATTCTTCGCGGGTCATCCATACAAAATCGTCCACTTCGCCAGGCTGGGGAACAAGGCTAGCGGCCTCTTCATCAGACAGGACAATCTTGTAGGTGTCGTAATATTCATTGTCCAGATAGGAGCCACCGTTCAGCACGCTCTCATGTCCAGACTCGAAAAGGTACTCCAGTTCTTCGGCGGTTTTCGTAACGCCCAACTCTTCCCGCAATTCACGGACAGCGGCATTACGGCTACTATCGCCCGCAGAAATATGGCCTGCGCAACTGGTATCCAGAAGCCCCGGATTGTTTTCCTTTACAGCGGCGCGCAGCTGAAACAGAATACGGCCGCTCTTGTCAAAAGCCCAGATATGCACCGTTCTGTGCCAAAGGCCCTTCTCGTGTACTTCAGTACGGCCACGGGAATAGCCAGCGAAAGTTCCATCCGGATTCAACACATCAATCTGTTCTTCAGTCATTTTATTACCTCATCATGCCCGATGATCCTTGGCAAAATCCGTAAGGACTTTCAAGAAGTTACGATATTCGGCCATCAGCGCGTCATGATGCATCTGCACATAGTCAAAATGCCCATCCTTGCAGGCAAATTCCATGGCCTTGGCACGGCTCGAAAATTCCACTGCGCCAATAGTCAAGGAAGTACTCTTCAGGGAGTGAACGCAAATTCTATAGGATTCGAAATCGCCATCCTTCAAGGACGCATTCAATTCAGATTCCTTATTGGTCTTCACAAATTCGGTCAGCATTTCGCGATAGAACGTTTCATCATTCATGCAATAGCCTAGACCGATTTCTACATCCACAAAACCCGTTGCAGAAAGATCCACCAGATCCTTGGAAATATTCAAAGCCTTTCCATATCTTGGAGACTTTTCTTCCGGCTGAGTTTTTTCCTTATTTGCAAGAGGCACAGAAACTACAGGAGTCTGATACAGGTCATCCAACGACTTGGGTTCCGCAACAGGCTTAGGCTGGTCAACCATCACGAGAAGGTCAGACGGCAGATAGTCCAGCAAGACACCCAGCAAATCCGCTTCGCGAATCGGCTTTGACAGATAATCAGAGAATCCCGCCTGCAAATACAGATCGCGGGCATGCTTATCGGCATTGGCGGTCAGCATGATTACAGGCGTACTCTCGTTCGGATGTCCAGAAAGGGTATGCATCAGCGAAACCGTTTCCATACCATCCATTACAGGCATCATATGGTCAAGGAATATGACATCGTAATGTTTACGCTTGATTTTTTCCAGAGCTTCCATTCCGTTGAGTGCAGTATCGATC
This sequence comes from Fibrobacter sp. UWH9, assembly GCF_900129715.1. Classification (NCBI taxonomy): domain Bacteria; kingdom Pseudomonadati; phylum Fibrobacterota; class Fibrobacteria; order Fibrobacterales; family Fibrobacteraceae; genus Fibrobacter; species Fibrobacter sp. UWH9. Next base: position 45,934 of record NZ_FQWP01000016.1, read on the forward strand.
TGCACCTGCGTATCCTTCAAGAGGCCACTCATCACACGAAGATTCATGGGAACGTCATCAACCACCAGGATATTGGCGTGAGGAGCCCTAAAGCGGTTACGGGAAATATCAACCGTCACTGCCTTGTTGCAACGTTCATTAAAATCACCAATAGGTTCGCTACGCTTCACAATCTGCGGAATCGCCACGATAAACGTAGAACCCTTTCCATATTCACTTTCCACCTGGATGTCGCCACCCATCAAGTCAACAAGACGCTTAGTCAGATTCAAGCCAAGGCCCGTTCCTTCGATATTGCGGTTACGCTTTTCTTCTAGGCGCTGGAACGTCGCAAACAACTTGTCGACATCCTCATTGCGAATTCCAATACCAGTATCCTGAACGGCAATCACCAAATTGATGGTACGGAGATCCGGAGAACCCAACTGCGAACCCATATTGTTCCGTTCGTAAGACACTCTCAAGATTACGCTTCCACTGGGAGTATACTTGACCGCATTCGACAACAGGTTATTGATAATCTGACGCACACGGACTTCATCACCCATCAAGCCCGATGGCATGGACTTATCCACTTCTACACGAAGATCCAACGACTTTTCGTTGGCGCGCATAGACACCATGTTACGGCATTCATTGAGCACAGAGAACAAGTCATATTCAACAGGAACGATTTCCATGCGGCCCGATTCAATTTTGGAAATATCCAGGATGTCGTTAATAATCGAAAGCAGCGTATGGCCCGCACTCTGAATATTTAGGGCATATTCCTTCAAGGTCGGATCCTTGCATTCCTTCAGCAACATTGTATCCATACCCAGAATTCCGTTAATCGGAGTACGAATTTCATGGCTCATGTTAGCCAGGAACTGACTCTTGGCCAGGCTTGCCTTTTCTGCCAGGACCTTCGCTTCTCTCAAGGTCACATTTTCTTCCGCCTTACGTTCCGACACAAATATGAAGCCAAAGCCGATAAGGAACAAGAGCAGCAAAATTCCGAAAACCCAGAAAATCAGGAGGGTAATATCTTCAACACCCTTTGCGGCAACCGATTCGGGAACCATGCCAACAAGAGAAAGACCAGGTTGCTTCAAGTCCGCCATAAAGAAGAAGTAACCCTTTCCGCCCACATCTTCGCGTACGGCTGCGGCAATAGAAACATTCAGAAGTTTTTTCAGCTGAACGCGAATGGGATCAAAGTTTCCGTTCTGCCAAATCGGATTTTCAGAAAGCGGGTTATTGGCCGAACCCACAATCACCTGATCATCGGCATTACGAATCGAAGAATAGCATTCCCCATCATAACAGCGATTGTCGAAATAGCGAAGAACTTCAGACTCGCTATAGATTTTATAAAGGACATAACGAACGTTTCTACCATGGTATATGGGAACGCTAAAAAGGAAGCCCTTGCCCTCGCTATAGCTGACAGCCTCATTCCCTCGAAATGACTGGGCGATGCTTGAAAAATCGGCAGGCGAAACCGTTACTGACGTATCACCCACAATAAGCTTTCCCTTTAGATTCAACACTCCATAGGAAATCCCATTTTCCTTTCGGTAGCTTTCCAGGATTACGGACATTCTTGAACTATCCTTTTCCATTTCCCTAGAAATTCCCGACAGGAATTCAAGCTGGACGCTCACCCGTTCATCCACGAGTTCAGCCATGATGGCAGCCTGCTTTGATACCTGGCTTGAAACATATCCATAAAAAAGGCTATCCAGTCTAAAACGCAGCAAACCGGCCACAAGACACAGGACAGAGGCAAACGCCACCATCCAAAGGATCATCCTCAATCGAATACTAGTCTTCATAAATGACCACCCCCTTCACAAACCAATCCATACTATCACGTAAAATTTGATCGCTGACAATTTCATCCTTGGCACAACGCCTTTTCTTCTTATTGTCATAAATCGGACCGGAAAAAACATCCATCCCACTTTTCATCTGGAGAACAGTCTCGTTCAAGACGTTCTTGACAGAATCACTTACGAGAGAAGAATAAAAAGACAACCCTACTGCATCAGTTTCTATGCCAATCCAATAATTAGACAGACTTTGCTTTTTCTGAAAGTAATCCTGGATGATGGACTTGTAGACAATTTCCCAATTCGTCGAGACAGATGTCAGCACATTAGGCGAATAGGAAGAAGAGTCCAAATTATAACCGATGGACATCACGCCCATCACTTCGGCTTCCTTCAGAACCCAATCCTGATTTTGATGATATGCCACCAGGTCAACGCCTGCACCATTCACCAGACGATTCACATTATCCTTTTCAATATCCTCATCATCCCAGGCACCTGTCCACGAAACAAAAATCTTTGCTTCGGGATTTACCTTGGCAACGCCCAGCGCAAAGGCATTTATTCCACGATTCACTTCATTATTATTCATGGCTGCCACATAGCCAATCTTGTTGTTCTTCGTAGACAGGCCGGCAACAATTCCGGAAAGGAACCTGGCCTGATAAACTCTCGCAAAATAAACCTTGTAATTTTCTTCATCCGACATGGACAGGTAAGAGAAGAACATCACCTTGGGATATTTACGTATAGTTGACAGGACTTCCTGCGGATAATTGTAGCTGCCAAGAATAACCATCTTTGCGCCAGCCTCAACAAGGCTATCAATTGCAGCTGCACAAAGTCCCGAGTTCTCACGAGCATTTTCAACCAGCAAAACTTTTACGCCCAAATTTTCGGCGGCTTCCGCAATACCCTTGTAATGAATGCCGTTCCAGCCCAATTCATTCACGCGGCCGGGCATAATGACTCCTATCACTGATTCAGGAGTCTCCTTTTCGCTACCAAAAGACAAAATCGACGAAATAATGACCGTTGTCAGGATGATGCAGACAAGGGGAATTGTCCATAACAATTTATTCATTCACCACCCCTTTCACATACCAGTCAAAATGTTCAAGCATATCCACATCGGTCATGCTTTCACCATCATTTACGCGAACATCTCCATGGTTATCTTCAATGGGGCCATAAAAGACATCGTAGGCGCCAGATTTCAAACGTTCGAATTCTACGTCAACGATTTTCCTTGCGGAATCCGGAACAAGAGCCGTCATTGGAGCCAGGCCAATAATATCGCTATCAACACCAAGCCAGGCATGATCGCCAACAAACTTGTCCTGCAAGATAGCCATGATCTTGGGAGAGTAATAATTCTCCCAGCGCCATACCGGGGCTGTCATAAACGTTCTCGGGAAACGGTTTCCATTATCCAGGTTATACCCAATCATCCGAATATTCCGATGTTCTGCAATATCGTAAGGGCTCAGGGCATCCACATGGACCGTCAACACGTCTATATTATGCTTATTAATCAAGTCATTAGTCGCATCCGCAGCCAAGGCAGAGTCTTCCCAGGAATGGCTCCAACCCACAAAAACCTTCGCTTCGGGGTTCACTTTGGCGACTCCCAGCGCAAAGGCGTTTATTCCACGATTCACTTCAGAAATATCAAATGCAGCCACATAACCAATTTCGTTCGTCTTCGTAGTAAGACCTGCCACGATTCCCGACAAATAACGCATCTGGTAAATTCGTCCAAAGAAAGTAGATACGTTAGATTTATAATCGATACCTGACGCATGTATAAATTTGACTTCAGGATATTTCTCGGCCATCCGCACTACAGTTTTTCCAAACCCGAAGGAATTGGCCACAACAATACGAGCTCCTTTTTTTATGGCAGATTCCATAATGCGTTCCGTCAGGGAATCCTCGGACACATTCTCATAATAGAGCACTTCCAGATTAAGCCTGTCAGCAACTTTCTCCATGGCCTCATAATGAGATTCGCTCCAGCTGTGATCATTTCGCGGGCCGTTCATGATTACGGCCACCTTCGTACGATGGAGAGTCACATTGGTCTCAACTTTCTTATCCTGCATCATCAAAATGCCGATGGCAATGATCATCAGGATACTTCCAAATACAAAGCCTACCATTCTCATTTTGCGTTCAATCCTTCACGAATCTTTCGAAGAACATTGGCATATGAAGCAATCAGTTCAACATGCCTCTTACGCACATAGTCAATCTTACCTTCCTTGCAAGCCATCTCGATCGACTTGGCATCTCGTGACAATTCCTCGGCACCAATTGTGCGGGCAGTACCTCTAAGGGCATGAACCAGAATCTGATAATTCATCCATTCACCAGAATCGTATGCACGTTCCAATTCCTTCCGCTTGTCATCCAGCAGGAATTCAGAAAGCATTTCCCTAAAGAATTCCTCGTCATTAATGCAGTTTTCCAGTCCAAGTTTAACATCCAGGACATCTTCAAAAACAGACAGGCGCTCATTGGGACTTTGAGGAGTAACCATATCCAATTCCAGGTCGCCAACAAGTTCACGCTTTTTCTTCTTTTCAGATTCGCTAGAAGCCACCTGATAGAATCCGTTCACTTTGTCATAAGTAGCCAGTAGAGCCGACGTTTCTTCTTCCAGGTTCTTAGCGGACATCTCTTCATAGGGAGACATATTCAAGTCTTCTCGGGTAAGAACCAAATGCTTGGGCAAATACCACTTCAAGGCACGAAGCAAATCTTCTTCCATAAGCGGCTTAGGAATATAATCGGCAATGCCCACACTCAAATAGGATTCCTTATCTACAGGAACAGGGCCTGCAATCATAATGACCACAGGAGTGTCCTTGCACAAGTTGACAGAGAGGCGCTTCATCCTTTCAAAGGTTTCTCGGCCGTCCATCATAGGCATCATATTGTCAAGCAAAATCAGATCATAATGTCTTACCTGGACCATATCCAGACACTGAGACCCATTTAATGCCGTATCGATTTGAACGCGGGTTTCCTTCAGCAAACCACGAATCACCTTCAGATTCAATTCTGCATCGTCGACCGCCAATATGCGGGCAGCAGGAGCAAACAACATTTCTGAGCCCAGCGATTCCTTTTCAGAACCGTTCTTATAGCGAGTCGCAAAATCGCCCATAGGTTCAACATTCAACACGAGCTGCGGAATCGAAACCATATATGTAGCGCCCTCACCAAAACGGCTCTTCACGATAATTTCGCCACCACACATGGAAATCAGTTTTTTTGTCAGGCTAAGACTAAATCGAGTTCCGGCAGGTTTCGGTTCATTCGTCATCTGGAACAATCCGAGAATGGAATCCGTATTTTCGTCGCGGATTCCCACGCCCGAATCCTTTACCGTAATTTTCAGATTGATGCATTCATCCAGACGTTGTTCACCCTGATTGGGAATCACATCATAACTGATAATCAGACGAACTTCACCTAATTCCGTATACAAGATGGCATTGGTCAGAAGGTTCACAATAATCTGACGGATTCGGTCTTCATCACCCCACAGGCTAGACGGAATATCAGGATCACATTCCAGGGAGAAGTGCAAATTTTTGGCGGTAGCCCTTGGCGAAACCGTATCAAAGCAATCCTTCAGCACCGAATACAATTCATACTGCACAGGATTCAATACAAATTCGCCACTTTCTATTTTCGCGATTTCCTGAACTTCATGAACGACAGACAAAAGTCCTATAGAGGCGACCTGCACGTTTTTAACATAGTCATGAACACTTTCATCACGGGCATCACGAAGGAGAATTCGAGTCATCCCCAGAATTCCGTTCAGAGGCGTCCTAAGTTCCTTGGCTACGGAATCCAGGAAGTCAGACTTTCTACGTACCGATCTGACAACACGGATTCGATTGATCAAGGTGATTGTACAAAGCACTACGATTACAATAAAGATCGAACCAAAGACAACCAGCACCTGCACCAGAATTACACGGGAATGGCCAAAGACCTGGCTCTTTTTAACAAGGGAGACCATGTTCCAGCCATTTTGGACAGCCATGGAGAAAACCATATATTTGTCTTTATGGTACACAAATTCAAAGGGCTTTTCACCGGCCAGCAAAATTTCACGAGCAAGCTTTTCTTCATCCATTCCCCATGCTTCAGAAGAAAGACAATCAAAGCCCTGGCGAATTTCACCGGAACTGGCTATAACAAGGCCATCCCTATCCATAACCATCCAGATATCGCCAACCTTTTCTTTTCTGGAGGCGATGAAACGGGACAAGCTCGCCAAGGGCAAAGTAAATGCGACCACATTTTTTTCGTCCAACAAGCTCTTACTAAAGGAGATTACAGGCTTTGCGGAATTAGTGCTGGTAAACGGTTTTCCAACGACAACACGACCATGAGTACGCACAGCATCCTTATACCAGGGTCTACGCAACGGCATATACTCATCGCCAGGAAGCCAGTCTCCATCGTGAACAAACTCTCCATTCACAACTCCAAACACATTGCCTGATAGGGAATCCGTCTGCTTAGAAGCCCTTTTCATTTCCAGGGCCATAAATTCCTGGATTTTTTCGACAGGTTCGCCGGAGGCAATCAGATGATCAACAATCATCGCGGCCGACTCTAGCGCAAAACTTGCCCTATACAGAAAGTCATTCAAGGCCTCGGCATTCTGACGGTGCTTGAAATCAGCAAGAAGAACGGCATCCCGCTCATTCTGTCTCAAAAAATTTTTCGAAACGAACATTGCACATAGGGCGACGCAGCCCAAAAACAACATCATCACAATGATGTAGTATGCAACATAACGCCCTTCTCTTGCACCGTTTCTAGATGTCATAAACCAAGAGCCTCATTGATCTTCTTTATCACCACCTGATAGTTCTTCATCATCGAGCCGTGATTACATTTCACGAAGGCAACATCTCCAGAAGAGCAAGCCATTTCCAGAGCCTTGGCCTCTTCCGACAATTTCTTTGCACCGATGGTAAGAGAAGTGCTCTTCAGGGCGTGCACAACAATCCTGTAATTCTTCCAGTCTGCCGCAACGAAAAACTTTTCCAGTTCTTCGCTCTTGTTTCCGGCAAGATATTCCTGCAGCATTTCGATGTAGAAACTTTCGTCGTTCATACACAGTTCAAGGCCGGACTGGGCATCAAGTTCGCGAAGAGTACAAATCTTTTCGTAAGTAGACTTCTTTTCCTTTAAGTCGGAAGCGCTGGAGCTTTCAGCAGAGGAATCACCATCTACTCTTTTTTCGTTTCCATCAGAATGATTCAGGTATTTCCTAATCAGGAATAGCAGTTCCTGCTCACGAACGGGCTTTGACAGATAGTCGCTAAACCCTTCCTTAAGGTAATATTCCCTGGCACCGATAATCGCATTGGCGGTAAGCATCACTACCGGGACTTTTTCATTCTTATTTCCCGGAAGACTCCGCATCAGACGCATGGTTTCCACGCCATCCATTTCCGGCATCATGTGATCCAGGAAAATCATGTCGTAATTATTCTTTTGGACCATCTCCAGGGCCTGACGACCACTCAAGACGGCATCCACCTGCATGCCAGTATCCTTAAGCAAGCCCTCCACAACCTTCAGGTTCATCTTGACATCATCAACCACAAGAATGCGCTTGCCGGCCGCTTCCAGATGAACCTTGGGCAGTTCCTGCTTTGATGCCAGAGAACGATACTTCTCGGAGAAGTTACCCATCTTATCAGGATTCTTTACAACCTGAGGAATGCTGACAAAGAACGTGGAGCCCGAGCCATACTCACTGATGACGTGAATTTCGCCATCCATCATATCAACAAGCTTGCGAGAAAGATTCAAACCGAGCCCGGTACCTTCCACATTGCGATTCTTCATTTCGTCAATGCGCTGGAACATCTGGAAGAGTTTGCTCTGGTCTTCACACTTGATTCCCTTACCCGAATCGCTTACCGCGATTTTCAACAGGATCTTGGAACCAACTTCCAAGGTATCACAATCCAACGGTTCAAAACCAACCGTAAGCTTTACAAATCCCTGTTCGGTGTATTTCACTGCGTTAGAAAGCAGGTTGTTTATAATCTGACGAATTCTAACTTCATCACCCAAAAGTCCGACCGGGAGATTTTCATCCACATCCAGACGGAAGTTCAAGTTCTTGTCTTCGGCCTTCGTCACAACCATGTTATAGCAGTCATTCAAAACCGAGAACAACTCATAGTTGTTCAGCAGAATTTCCATTTTTCCGGATTCAATCTTTGAAATATCAAGGATAGAGTTGATAATCGAAAGCAGAGTATGGCTTGCACTCTGAATGTTCAGCGCATACTCCTTTAAATTATCATCATTACATTCCTTCAACAGCATGGTGTTCATGCCCAGAATACCGTTGATAGGAGTGCGAATTTCGTGACTCATGTTCGCCAGGAATTCAGACTTGGCGCGGCTCGCCACCTTCAAGTCTTCCATGGTTTCGCGAAGTTTCTTTTCCTGGTCTAGTAGCAAACGGTTCTGCTTTCTGTAGGCGTAATCCTGGTACTTAAAGATGGTTCCGAAAATTGCAGACACAATGGCCAGCGAGATGACCATATTCCTGATTCTAAAATCGGCAGGCATTTCTGCAAGCAGACCAGGATGTACGTCAAAGTAAAAGATACAGGCACTGAGCGACACCAGCCCCACCACATACACGATATAGCTGAGCGCACCACGCAACGTAAGGAAGGCAAAAATAAGTCCCAGCACGAACCACAGAATCGTACCGCTCTCAAGACCACCCAAATTCTGATAAATCAACGGAAAGAAAATAACGTTTGCGCCACCAGTCACCACAACACCCGCAAGCTGAGGATGCTTCTTTACCGACAGCACAAGTCCAACGCAAACAACCGCAAGAAGAGCAAGAATAATAAGCCCGTACTTATCCCTTTCGAAAAAAAGCACGAACATCGAAATGACAAAGCCACCCACCAGAACAGCCCAGAGGATCAGATTCAGAAGACGAGTCTGAATCTCGATTTTTTCATCGAAAAAAATCTGCCTGAACTGTTGCAACCGAGACTTAGAATTCTCCATAAAAACCCTCATCGCGCATTTCGTAATCAGCGTCTTCCCAAATCATTTCCAGCATCAAGTCTGCAATCTGCGGATCGAATTGTAGGCCGCGTCCCCTCTCGATTTCAGCACGGACCACCGCCTGAGGAAGCGCACTACGATAGCTACGACGGGAAGTCATGGCATCATAGGCATCTGCGACAGCAATGATTCTTGCAATTTCAGGAATAGCATCATCCTTCAATCCGTCGGGATACCCCGTGCCATCATAACGTTCATGATGCCAGTGGGCGCCAATTTCCATATTGGGCATTTCAGAAATATTCTTCAGGATTTCCGCACCAATGGAAGGATGGGCCTTGATGACTCCATACTCAGAATCAGTCAACCGACTGGTCTTGTTGATAATGGCATCGGGGATGCCGATCTTGCCGATATCATGAAGCATGGCAATAAAGTAAATCTCTTCCAGTTCAGAAGGAGTTTTGCCCATACGTCTCCCAAGTTCACGGGAATACTTGGCCACGCGTCTTGAATGACCATTGGTATACTTATCCTTGGCGTCAATGGTACTGGCAAGAGTCGTAACCACCTGCAATGACAAGTTGGCCACCTTGCGACGACTATCGCTCAATTCCGCAGTACGCTTTTCCACTTCTTCCTGAAGGGAATCCTGCAAGCGCTTCAAATCGAGAATTCGGTTCAGTCGGTGCAACAGCACGTCCGCCACGAAAGGTTTCTGGATGTAGTCCAGGGCGCCAGCCTTGAACACCTGAATTTCGGTTTCACGATCGTTGTCCGCAGTCAAAAAGACAACCGGAAGTTTGTCACCGTCCGGCAGCAAACGGATCTGCTCCAGCAACTGGAAACCGTTCATTTCCGGCATATGCAAATCCAGCAGGGCCAGGGCAGGAGTAGAAGTCTTCAGATACTCAAGGGCAGCCTTACCCGAAGACACGCAAGACACATCGTAATAGCTCCCCAGCATACGCTGAGCAAAACGAAGGTTCATGTTGTCATCATCAACCACAAGAATGCACTGCCTAGAAGTTTCGCGGAAAACCTTGGAAATCTGTTCTACCAGGCTAACAGGCAAAATGGGCTTCTGTATAAAATCCAGGGCACCCAACGACTGTACAATCCTCTTTCGTTCACCATCGATGGTACCCGTAAGAAAAACGACCTTTGTACTTCTAATCTTTTCTTCGGCCCTAATAAGCCTCAACGTATCCAGGCCATTCAGTCCCGGCATTTCAACATCAAGGAGAACAAGGTCCACCTGAGACCGACGCAATACATCGAGGCAAGATTCCCCTGAATTGGCTGTCAAGACCTCAAAGGAAAATCCTTTCAGGATCTGTTCAGTCATCTTCATGGATAGATGATCGTCGTCTACAACCAGGATTTTTTTCCCTCGCCCTTCCATATCGGCTCCTTCTACAGTCTTCCTTAACCTCAAACATCCATACAAGCAAAATATAAGATTTATGAATTATATTTTTGGGCTATGAATTTTAATGAAAACAAGTTGAGCAACCTTTTAGACGAAGCAAAGGCCCAGAGCATATTCAACAAGGCCGTCGCCGGGTTCATCCTCCCAGACGGGACAAGAAAAATCCTTCACTTGGGCACTCCGGAAGACACCGTTTTCGACATTGCAAGCCTGACCAAGGTATGCCCCACTTCAACGCTAGCGCTTTGCCACATTCTCGAAGGGCGGCTATCCCCCGAGACCAAGGTCATCGACTATATTCCGGAATTAAGAACAAACTATCGTGAAGAAATCCGGATATTCCACCTCTTGACCCACAGCCTGGATTACAGGGTCCCCATGAAAACCTTGCGGGAACTTCCGGCCGAAAAAATCCTGGAAGCCCTCTACAATTACCAGTTCCAGGCTCCACCGGGCGCAGACTTCAACTACGGCAATCCGGCAAGCGTCCTTCTGGGCATTATCCTGAGCCGCCTTACAGGTATGGATTTACAGCAACAGGGACGTCTAACCTTTTTTGATCCGTTAAAAATGAACCGCAGTGGCTGGGATCCGCTTACAAGGGACTTCAACAGAATTCCCAAGGAAGAAATCGCCCCTACAGAAATCTGCGCATTCAGGAACCGCGAAATCCAGGGAGAAATCCACGATGAAAGCGCCTGGGTATTGCGACAGCTCTTCCCTGTAGGGAGCGCCGGCATGTTCAGCTGCGTACCGGACCTGCTGAAGTTCGTCCAGATGGTTCTTAACGACGGCACCGACCCCGTCAGCGGCGAGCGGATCGCCCCGGCAGGCCTGCTGGAACTGGTCAGCACCAACGCCTTCGACGCAGAAGGCCACCACACAAGCGCAGGTCCTGTCAACGCCTGTACCGCCCTAGGCTGGGAACTGTGCTCTCCCAAGTTCATGGGAACGAAATGCTCTCCACGCACCTTCGGAAAGACGGGCTTTACAGGAGCAAGCATCGTCGCCGACCCCCACAAGGGTGCTGCCGTGGTCCTCCTCAGCAACTTCACCTATCCCCATCGCGAAGCCAACGCAGACCGCATCCACGCTTTCCGTGCCGCCCTGGCCGACGCCTTCTTCGAAGACATCGGCTAGCCGCCCCACAAGCCGCAGACAACCTCCATAGGTACAGCAAAAGCCCCGCAAGTCCTACCGGACCTACGGGGCTTTTTTCAATCTCTAGAGAAAGACCGCACTAAAGGCAATTACTTGCTGGCATTGCGCTTCATCATCTCGCGGCGCTGTTCTTCAGCCAACAGGCGAGCCATTTCAAGACGGCTATCTTCCTTTTCCTTCTTCTTGGTCTCTTCCTTACAGTTTACGCACTTGGTAGCAGTAGGAACAGCCATCAGACGGGCCTTGGGAATCAGCTGGCCACAAACCTTACAGATGCCGAACGTACCCTTCTTAATACGCTTCAGGGCTTCTTCCAGGTACACCAGGTACTTGCCTTCGCGGGCAGCCAATTCGAAGTTTGTTTCGAGAGCGTTGTAGTCGGTAGCAAGGTCTGCACTATTGGATTCGCCACCGTCACCAGCCTGGACCTGGCTCTTGAAAGTCTCCGCCTTTTCGGACTCGCTCTGTGCGGTCACGATTTCGCGGCGTTTTTCAATCAGCATATCTTCAAAGAACTTGAGATCAGCGTCGCTCATTTTTACAGGTTTCTTTTCAGCCATGGTAAACTCCTTGGTTGTGAATTACTCTATCAATAGAGTGATAAATAACTTTTTTTTTTACAAAATAGTTTGTTTCTACTAAAAAAAATTAGAAAATGTCCACATTAAGCTTGACACCGTTCTTTTTTATATCGGAAAGCAGGGCATCTATGTCAACTGTCAGCTTTTCTATGCTCTTGCCGAATGCGCCATCCTGATCTAAAATCAGACCAGCCGTGTTGTCATCCTTGGACAATTTTATCAAAAGGTTAGCGCTCTGGTCCTTCATGTCCTTCAACTTAAGAAGCAAGGCGTCTACTCGGCCCAGCAGTTCCTCCACCTGGCCTACCTTGGAGCCACCCTGCACCACAACGCCGTCAAGCGCCTCCTTCACCTTGTTCAAGTCTTCATCCAGCTTGTCGAAGATGGCTTCCGCATCGGACTTCCAGGCCTTGACGTCCTTCTCGGCCACACTGATTACGTTCTTGCCCTTCTTGATAACCCTTTCGGTCCTCTTGCCGATGTCACCCTGAAAAACGGAATCCACGAACATGCGCAGGGCGTCCTTGATTTCAGCGACGTCATCCAGCATTCCCACCAGTTTGAGGCCCACACCCGACGTACCCTCATCATAGTGCCCCTTCAAGGTATCACCATCATGGATCAGGCGGGAATCATCCCCGGTTAGAACGCACATTTCACGTTCGCCCATCAAGCCAGAGTTAATCAACCTGAACTCGGAATTGACAGGAATCTTGGTGGTTGCATAGACCCGCGCCGTCACAAACACAGCATCCTCGGTCAACTCCACCTTGGTAATCTCGCCGGCACCGATACCGCGAACCTTCACCGGGTTCCCCGGCGACAGCGTACCGATAGCATCGTAACGCACCACGAAAGAGTAACGGGCATGGTAGGGGCTAGACGGGTGATAGTAATACCAGGCGCCAGCACATGCCAGCACCAGTATCACGAACACGATGGAGGGAATGATGTTTTCCCTGACAAGCCTCACGAATCTATTCATAGTATGACCAGTTCTCCGGGTCAAAATCTAGCAAATCCTCAACGTATTCGCCCTTGGCCTTGGCCTTGATCTTTTGCATGAGGGCTTCGTTAAAGTCTTCCGCCACATTGTGCCCGTTCATCTTCATCAAGGTGTTCATGGCAATGACTTCGGAAATCACCGTCAGGTTCTTGCCAGGCGCCACCGGAATGACGATCTTCGGGATGTTCACGCCCATGATGGTTTCCTGCTGCTCGTTGAGGCCAGTACGGTCATAACCGCCTTCCTGGCGCCACTGCTGCAATTCCACGATGGTTTCGATCTTCTTGGTCTTACGGATAGCGTGAATACCGAACATAGACTTGATATCCAGAATGCCAACACCGCGGATTTCCATATGATGCTTGATCAGGGGATCCGGTCGGCCGATAATGGAACGGCCCACATGACTGATATGGACTACGTCATCGGCAACCATGCGGTGACCGCTTTCTACCAGGTCCAGCACGCATTCAGACTTACCTACGTTACTGTCCCCCACGAACAGCATACCGATACCGTACACGTCCACAAGGCTTCCGTGAATCACGGCGTGAGGTGCAAAAAATTCTTCAAGAATACGCTGAGACAGCTTGATGAATTCGTAGGTATGGAGCGTCGTAGAGAACAGAGGTATTCCCAGGCGTTCACACATGGCCTTCAGTTCCGGATGAGGCATCTGGGCATGCGTCACCACCCACATGGGAGCCTTGAAATCCTTCAGGCCTTCAAAAACCTTGGCACGACCTTCAGAACCGATTGATTCCAGATAGTTCCATTCAGTATGTCCAACGACCTGAATCTGCTGGGAACTATAAACCGCCGTGTAGCCTGCCATGGCGAGGCCGGGTCTGTGAATACCACTTTCCGCAATGGGAGCGTCCATAAAACTTTCGGCAGTGTGGCAGGCCATCTGCAGGTCCTTGCCGTACCGACAAAAAAAGTCCCGCACCAGGAAGCGTTCCCGATGCAGGATCTTGATATCTTTCAGTCTTGATTCAGCCATAGACTAAAATTATACAATTTTAGCGCGGCTGTAATTAGACGACGTCAGACATAGGCTGAGCACGATGGTCATTCTGCTTGTCGTTCGCCTTCTTCAGCTGGACCTTGACACGTTCGAGGGTTACATCCACGGCCTTGCCCATATTTTCTTCGTCGGCAGAGGCTACAACCTGGGAGCCAACAATGTTCACGGTGATTTCGCAATGACGGCGATTTTCAACTTCGTGATCAAGGACGACGGAGGCGCTTGTGATATTCGGGTAGAAGCGAGCTAACTTGTCCATTTCTTCCTGAATACGATCCTGGAGACCTGCAGATGCGTTAAAGTGGCGAGCAGAAAACTGAATATCCATAGTAAAAACCTCCGTAGAAAAAAGTGAATATCTGCGAGGCGAAGCGCCTCACGTTTAGGTATATACATCTTTTTACTTCAGAAAACCAATAGGAGCCGTCATTTTTGTATAAAAGAAATGCTCCAACTTGGAATAATGGGGGTGCAGGCCCATTGAATTTACTTTAAGATCTTGCGCTGACTTGCCGTAAGAATCTTCAGGGAATTTTCACGGTACTTCGCAACGGTACGGCGAGCCACCTTCATTCCCATTTCCGCAAGTTTGTCGGAGATAGCCTGGTCAGAAAGAGGCTTTCGCTTGTCTTCCTCATCGATCATCTTCTTCATGGCGTCAAGAACCTGGGCAGAACCGAGAATTTCCTCTTCTGCTCCGGAACTGGATTCGGCACTCCCTGCAGAGGGCTTCTGCTTGATACCCGAAGTAAAGAAACGCTTCAGTTCATAAACACCGTAAGGGGTATCCACAAACTTTCCGTTAGTCACTCGATTCACGGTACTCACATCGCGCTTTACGTCGTCTGCAATATCCTGCAGCACCATGGGCTTCAAAAAGGCAGGGCCCTTAGAGAAGAACTCCTTCTGACGTTTAAGGATCGCCTGCATGACCAGTTCCATGGTAGAGTAGCGGTTATCTACCGCCTTCATGAATTCCATGGCCTTGTTCAGGTGGGTCTTCACATAGTCACGGTCAGACTTGGAGGCATTCTTGTCGTCGATAATGGCCTTGTAGGTCTGATTGATGCGAAGGCGTTTCTGCATGGGGGAACGGACCGCTTCCGCAGAGAACTTTCCGCGTTTTTCAATAATTTTAAGATCGGCGGATACCGTCTGGATGCGTGCGTTAGACAGAGAGAATCCCGGATGGGGATTCAGCCTTGCAAAGCTGGCAATAGCCTTCTGCACAGATTCCGTCGGTTCGCCAAGGGCCTTTCCAATCTTGGCGTAGCGAAGTTCCAGAAGGTCTTCATAGCAGTTTTCAAGAATCTTGATGGCCAGGGGAGAAAAGTTGGGAATGCCGTAAGCCTGAATCAAGAAACACTCACGCTGGTCGCGGGCACCGATTCCACGGGGATTGAAACCCTGCAGCACATGCAAGGCCTCTTGCACCGGAAGGGAACATTCTTCCAGCTTCTTCTCGCCACGAATCATGGTTTCAATTTCATTGATAAATTCATCGTCAGAAATATTGATGGGGGCGTTTTCCTGTTCGCCCACCTGCAAGAAACCATCTTCGTTCACGGAATCGATCAGGTATTCAACCAGTGAACGGAATCGCTTTTCAGAACAGTTATTTTTTGCCAGTTCTTCCAGCTGGTCGCGAGTTCCAGACCAAAGCATCAGCTGGTCGCGAAGTTGTTCCTGAAGGCTCTTGCCGTTATCCTTGATGGGGCGGTCCCATTCGTCATCGGCTTCAGCATTACCCGCATTCAAGTCCTTGAAGGGTGCGTCATCGGAACCGGTTCCGTCAGAAAAAAGCTGTTCGTAATTCACATCGCCATCGGAACCATCCAAAAGTCCGCGATCCACCAGGGCGCTATCATCCAGAGAGCCGCTTTCACGATCGTCGGCATCGCCATAGGCGTCATTGTCAGCAGAGGATTCGCCAGAACGTTCCGCCCCGGATTCCGAGAGTTCTTCATCGCGAACTTCACGTTCCTCGTCAGGCATGGAATCATCCAGTTCCAGAAGGGGATTGCTTTCCAGCTCATCCTTGATGGCGGTTTCCAGTTCCAGGGACGTTTTCTGAAGGATATTGATGGACTGCAACAACTGGGGCGAAAGGGTCTGCTCCAGTCGCTGACTCGTGCCTAAGTTCATTCCTAAATCCATAAAACCGTCCTTAAAACTTTCAATAATTTATATTTATAAAATTTGCATTTCCTATATGCAAACCCAATTAATCCAATCTAAAGCTATCGCCGAGGTAAATACGTCTTGCCTCGGGGTCGTTCGCCAAATATTCAGAGGAGCCTTCCGTAAGAACCTGGCTCTTGTACATAATGTAGGCCCGGTCCGTAATGGAAAGGGTTTCACGCACGTTATGGTCTGTAATGAGGACTCCCATACCGCGGTCCTTCAACCCGGAGATGATGCCCTGGATATCGGCCACGGCAATGGGGTCGATACCGGCAAAAGGTTCATCCAGCAGAAGGAAGCTGGGGTCGCTGGCCAAAGCACGCGCGATTTCAAGACGGCGACGTTCGCCACCGGAACAGCTCATAGACTTGGTCTTGCGAATGTGGGTAATCTTGAATTCTTCCAGGAGCTGCTCCAGACGAACCTTGCGTTCACGGCGCTTCATGTCCTGAGTTTCAAGAATGGCCATAATGTTATCTTCTACGCTAAGCTTGCGGAAGATGGAAGCTTCCTGAGGAAGATAACCGATGCCAAGTCGTGCGCGCTTGTACATGGGCTTGTCGGTCATCTCGATATCATCAAGAAAGATATGTCCAGACTCAGGGCGGACCATTCCCACGATCATGTAGAAAGACGTGGTCTTGCCGGCACCATTGGGGCCAAGAAGGCCGACAATCTCACCCTGCGACACACGGATAGAAACGTCGCTTACGACCTGACGGCCACCATAAACCTTTCGCAGGTGTTCTGTGCGTATGGTACTGACAAGGTTCTTCACTTTTTTTCCTCTACATGCTTAGAATTTACATTCACCGCGGATGAATCCGATGGAGTTTTTTCTGATTTTTTTCTGGACCGATTCCTGTCCAACAAAGCCTTCTTGAAAGCCGACGGCTTTTTCGCGGGTTGCACTTCCCGCTCCTTACTATCGATAGAAGCACCGGCTTCTGTCAACGAATCCGCCTTATTTTCTTTTTTTAATGAATCCACCTTCGCCAGGGAATCCTTCAGGGCAAGTTCCTTGTTACGGCGTTCCTTTTCCAGGTCAACATAACGGCCGCTGGCCATAGTGGAATTACCTAGAAGCTTCAGGGACTTTACTGCATTCTTCTGGGCGTCAAACAAGATATGGATGGTATCGCCCGATGCCTCATTCTTGCCAGACACGGAACGATCCTTCTTGATGTAGAAATAGGTACTCTGGGCCTTGCCGGAGACCACGGCCTTGTCCATCTTGCCCTTGTTAAAATACATGTCAAGGCGGTCGCCGTCCATCAAGTTTCTGTAATCCTGCAGGTCCGTCTCGTAAAAGAAACCGCGGGCGTTCAAGTTCACATAGAGGCGTTCAATCTTGTTTCCGCTGAATTCTGCAAAGAGGGTATCGCCAAAGGCTTCCGTCACGCTACCCGGAGCATTCCTCTTCGGTTCTTCCTGCTGGATGCCGTGGGCATTACGAATCACCAGCGCAGACTTCAGGGAGTTGCCGGTAGAATCCAGCACCAGGAAAATGGAGTCGCCCGTCAGGTGATAATTCTTCAGGTCGCAAGTCGGGTTGCCTTTCATCGAAAGCCAGTTATTCTTGCGGTCAAAATATCCCGTATCGCAAGTCACCACCATGTCGTTCTGGGTCAGCTTTACATGATTGAAAGCCTCGGCGTAATCGTCCTTCTTGCTGTAATTCATATTGTCAGCAGAAATGGCCACGTCCTTCTGGGTAATGGTCACATCGCCGCGGGCTTCCGCATAGCCATCTTTCTTGTTGTACACAATTCGCCTGGCCACAATCTTTACGGTATCCTCGCCGCCGGACTTGTTCTTCTCGAACTGGCGGAGCACCGGCTTTGTAGGCATGGTCAGGATTTCCTTTTCCTTATCATACTCCAGGTACTCGCCGGTAAAGTAGTAGGTATGGGCGGAATCACCAGCATGGACATCGCCGGTAGCGGTGGCGAGGCCACGTTTCTTCTGGTACACACCGTTGCGGGCATCGATATAACCCGAGGGGTGGGTAAACAGGAAGCCGCCATCACATTGGACCACTTCACCATCCTTATTCCAGATGGCGCGCTGGGTCTTGAACTGCACACTATCGTGAAGGAACTGCACACGGCCATGCAGCAAGAGAGTTCCGCGCTTGCGGGCCACCGCAAGACTGTCTGCATGCTTCATGATAATAGGCGAAGACTGCGCCACCGCCTCGCCCGAAAACAAGATCAGAATCGCAAACGCCAGGAACAGACCAAACTTGAAAGAACCAATGTATCGAGACATCTTCTAGTCCTTCGCCTCGTCTTTCTTCGTAAGGGTGCGCTTCCAGGATTTCTTAGGTCCAGGTTTTTTCTTGGCGCTGTCAGCCGGAGCCTGCGACGCAGAAGATTGCGGCACCCGTGTTCCAGAAGATGAAACCACGCGGACAGAACCAGCAGTCGGTCTAGCCCTCTGCAAACTATCGCGGGTCTCGATTTCGGAAGCCTGGTTCTTGTCCTCTTCCTTCAGGCGTTTAGCCGCATCCTGGAAAATGCCGGTCACGTCAGAAAGAATCCGCCAGTTGTCCATATGGGCGTCACTTTCGAAACCCTTGCCCTGAAGCACGTCGCCGTCTTCGCTAACCACACGAACATAACTGTCAGTCTTTACCAGGTTGTCCTTCTTGTTCCACAGGAGGGAATCGGAGCGGACCGAAGCCCCCTTGGGCGTCAGGGCATAAACGTGGCCATAGGCATACACATAGGTAAACTTCATATCCAGGCGGCCGGAATCGGCACGCAGGAACGCGGTACGTTCTCCCAGGGAATCGTAAATGTCCACCAGGACCGGCTTCACAAAGACAAGGTCCTTGTCGCCCCAACGTTCCAAATAGGCCGTCTTCAGTTTCCAGGCCTGCACACCCTTGTCGTAACTATCCAGAAGGGTGGTGTCGGTAAAAAGCATTTCCGGACGTTCCACCTGGATCCAGGGCTTTTCTTCTTCGATTTCCTCGCAACCGCACAGGAACAAAACGACCCACACCGGAACGAGAGCCAATCTCAAAAAAAATCTATGTCGCAAAATTCGTGCCACAATCAAAATTTAAAAATAAAGGAATGACTGAATCGCGCCAACATGGCCATAAAACAGCAAAAAAAGGGCCCGCGACCGAGGGACGCAGGCTCCTGATTTTTTACAGTATTTGTACGGAACAAAAACCAGTCTGACTTACTTGGACTTGGCTTCTTCCAATTCCTCTTCCAGTTTCCTGTTTACACCGTCCTGCTTCTCGCAGATGTTCTTCAGGTTGCCGATTTCCACGTCCATCTTGGCCACCTGATCCTTCAGGTCTTCGCACTGGGCGGCATAGGTCTGTTCGGATTCGATGCGGCTGTTCAGTTCCTTGCGGAGGGAATCCACGGAGCAGCGGAGGGTTTCCACGGCGTTTTCAGCATCCTTCAGGGCGGGATTTTCTGCGTTTCCTTCACAACTGCAAGACGACTTCAGCTTCTTGGAAACAGCAAGGGCGGCAGCAGCGCCAAGGGCAAGACCGGCAAAAAAACTAGATGCTTTCATAGAGGACTCCTTAAAAAAATATTTACAACGGATATAATATCTCTTAAGAAAATGTAAAAGTCAATAGAAAACGCCCATTTTATGGGAAAATGTGATAAAATACCGCATACAATAAAACAAAAACCCCGAGTCTTGCGACTCGGGGTCTTTGCAGCGGGAAGAGCGAGATTCGAACTCGCGATAGGATTAAGTCCTATACGTCCTTAGCAGGGACGCGCCTTCGGCCAGCTCGGCCATCTTCCCATCTTGGGGGCACAAATTATACTTTATTTCTAACGCTTTTTCAAGGGGATTTCCCAAAATTTCTAACTTTTTTATATGCGTTTTCTAAAAAAGTTGTTGAAAATTGTGGCAGCATTTGCCCTGGTGGGCCTCATTTGCTGCATTCCCGTCTACATCCTGGTCTTTAAGGTGTTACCCGATAAGGATCCCGACAACCAGTTCAACAGGGAATCCATATTGCAGGTCCTTTCTGGCGAGACCCGCGTCTATTACAATGACGGCAACACCTTGCTAGGAGCCTTCTTTGACGCCAACCACCGTATCTATGTACCCTACGGCGACATCCCCTCCAATATCGTAAACGCCCTGGTGGCCGCCGAAGACGCCGGCTACTGGAACCACAACGGCTTCAGCATTTACGGTTTCACCCGCGCCATGGCATCAAACATCAAGGCAGGCCACATGCGTCAGGGCGGTTCCACCTTGACCCAGCAGACCGTCAAGAACATTTTCGGCCGCGAGGAACGCAGCATCAAGGAAAAGGGCAAGGAACTGATCAACGCCCTCCGCATGGAACGCCATTTCAGCAAGCAGGACATTCTTGAATTCTACCTGAACCAGTTCCACGTTTCCGGTACCGGTAAGGGTGTAGCCATCGCCGCCCAGTATTTCTTCAACAAGGAACTGAAGGAACTGAGCCTCGCCGAATGCGCCTTCATTGCAGGTTCCGTAAAGGGACCCTTCAACTACGACCCGTTCATCCAGCGTAGCGCCGAACGCCGCGAAAAGGCAATCAAGCGTGGCGAGGAACGTCTGCGTTACGTACTTGGCCGCATGGTCGACGAAAAGTACATCTCCGAAGAAGAAATGGCCGAAGCCCTGGAAACGCCGCTGCAGTTCAACCACGGCAACTTCCGCTTCTCTGTCAGCACCATCCTGGAACGCATCGAAGAAAAGCTGGACGGAGACTTCTTCAAGGCTGAATTCGAAAAGCATGGCATCGAAGACTGGCGCAAGGCTCAGCTGACCATCATCTCGACCCTCGACGAAAGATCCCAGGATGCCGCCAAGCGCGCCCTGCAGACAAATATCAGCGGACTCCAGATGCAGTTGGGCGGTTTCGTACTTCCCAAGTCCCAGTTCGCCAACAAGGCCCAGAGCGCCCGCCGCGGCGACTACCTCTACGGCGCCGTCGACAGCGTATTCGTGGATTCCACCGGCAAGCTGAAATCCCTCACCTTAAGTTTCGGCCAGCTTAAAGGTATCGTCACCGAAAAGGCCATCAAGGATTTCGCCGTACAGATCAGCGGTGACGCCCGCAAGCCCGGCGACGTGAACAAGGCTCTGGCACCCCAGTTGAAGAAGGGGGCCATCCTCCTGGTCAGCATTCTGGACGTAGAAAAAATCAACGGTTACGTTCCCTGCAAGATCGAGACGGAACCTGTATTGCAGGGTGGCCTCTTCGCCATTAAGAATGGCCAGGTAGTCGCAACCCAGGGTGGTTTCCACAACACCGGATTCGACAGAAGTTTCAAGGCATTGCGTCAGCTGGGCTCCAGCTGGAAACCCCTGCTCTACGCATTGGCTCTCAAGTACAACTACAATTACCTGGACCCGCTTGAAAACGACTTCAACGTATTCCAGTTCACGAACCAGTTCTACTTCCCTCGCCCCGACCACAAGAACAAGGGCGACATCGTAAGCATCGCCTGGGCCACCACCCGTTCCGAAAATATCGCCAGCATCTGGCTGCTGGAACACCTGCTGGACAAACTCAGCCCCGAAGAATTTGACGCCGTCGCCAAGGAAAACGACTACGCCCGATTCGACAACGAAGAACGCAAGGCCTACTTTGAAAGACTCCGCGACAAGTTCGGTCTAACCTTGAAGGAAGAAGTAAAGAAGGAAATCGAATTTACCAAGGCCAAGTTCGCCCTCATCGAACGTTACAAGGGCGAAGGCAAGGACGCCAAGGCCAGGGCCGTCATCAACCTGCGCTACGGCACCCACAACGACATCGCCATGAAGCAGTCCAAGAAGGATGCCCAGACCGTCAAGTTCATCCAGCACAACTACAAGAGCTATTATGAAAAGCTCCGTGCCCGCGAGGCCCTGGAACTGGATCCGGATATGGCAGCCCAGCTTCCGCCTCTGGAATCCGTGGAACTGTTCCCCGACTTTACTATGGCCGACATGAAGCGTCTGACCACCATGATCGAACCCGTCGATGGCGAAGCCGATTACCTGGATGCAGACCACATCCGTTTCTGGCCCGACTACAGACGTTCCCTGGCCATGGCCGACTACGCACGCTTCGCCAAGGAAATCGGCATCCACCAGAAGTTGCAGAAAGTGTTCAGCATGCCCCTGGGCGTAAACGAAATTACCCTGTCAGAAATTTCTACCGCATACCAGACCCTGCTTACCGGCAAGATCTACAAGAGCCTGGATGGCGACTGGACCGACCCCAGCTTTATCAAGGAAATCAAGAATCGTGACGGCACCACCATCTTCAAGAACAAGATGGAATCCAAGACCATCCTCGACGACAACATTACAACCCAGATGGCCGTAATGCTCCACTCCGTATTCAGCAACGGTACAGCACGCAGCCAGTATAACGCCATTACGGTTACTTCCCCCGATAGCACCGTCAGCCTGCGCTACCCTGCATTGGGCAAGACCGGTACTACAAACGACTACAGAAACGTGGCCTTCATGGGCGCGATACCCACCTACAGCGGCGAAAAGAACGGAGCCACTTTGGACTCTGTCGTGGCCATCGGTAGCTACGTGGGCTTCGACAACAACAAACCTCTTAAGTCTGGACGTACCCGCATTGCAGGTGCCTCTGGCGGTCTCCCCCAGTGGGCAGCCTTCGCCAAGGAAGAAATTGAAATCATGGGCACTCCCAAGAAGGTGGACTTCCTGGATATTTCTGTTCTGGCCGCAGGCGAAGTCCCGCTGCAGCTAGGCAATGAACGAGGCGAACTTGTAGTAGATCCCATGACCGGTATGACTCTTGCCGGGGCCAGCGCCGAAGCAGGACGCCCTCTCCCCTGGATCGACATTCCGGGCTACACTCCTCCGCAAGTGCAGGAAATGGCCGCGGAATCTGCAGCAGAATCCGGCATCATGGTTAGCTTACCCATGCCCGCTGCAGAACAGCCCGAAGCCTCCACCGCCCCAGCAGAGGTCGCAGCATCGGATTCCACAAGCGCACAGGCTCCCGCAACAGAAGCAACTGCAGCAGCGGAACCCGCACCTCACGCACCGTCTGTTACACCGGCACCGGCCGCAGCCGCCATGCCCAAGGATGATGACTGGGATCTGCCCGAAGGATTCAATGGCAACAACGCATTTGTTCCTATCGAGGCCGAATAAGTTTTTAGCCCTTTGAAAAAGTTCAGGACGATTTTAAAACAAAGGATCTTTGTATGAATTTCAGTTCTCGTATTTTTTTAAGTACCGCAGGAATCGCAGCAATGGGACTTTCCCTTTCTGCATGTACAGGAGCCCCCGCCCCCTGCACCGAGCCTGAAAACACAGAACAGCAATCCTCTCAAGGAGCACAGCAGGCAGCACCCGAGCAAGTTCAGGAGCAGTCCTCCTCTGCGATTTCTGAATCTAAACCTCAGCAAACCGCAGCACCCTCCTCCAGTTCAGCAGTCCCTAAGAACGAACTTGTTTCCCAGTCTGCGGAACCCGCCCAGCAGTCCTCATCCTCTATGGCCTCCGCCCAGGAAAAGGTCTCGGAAAATGAACCCATGGCCCTTACGGTCATCGACCCCTACACGGCGTTCCCCGCCATGGCAAACGAAGTTTTCGAATACGCCGATAGTTTGTACAAACAGGGTAAGGTCGACGACGCTGTAAAATATCTCCAGCGTTTCCGCGTCATCAAGCCCCTGTGGAATCAATGGGAAAATCAGGCCGACTCCATGCTGGCCGAATTCGGAAAGACCAATGCGGAACGCGCAAAGCAGTTCGAGCCGCTGGTCCTTGAAATTCAGAACATGAACCGCGCCCGTTCCAACTACAGTCTGGTGGCCGAAGCCGCCGATAACCTCATCGCGCTGGTTCCCGGCGATTCCCTGACCAACTTCGCCAACCAGCAAAAACAGATCGCCTACAACAACACCCTGGACAAGGCCCGCAAGGAAAAATCCGAAATCCTCAAGTTGGCAAACGACCAGGCAAAGTTCACCGAAGCAGAACAGAAAGCCTTGGAATTCCAGATGCGTTATCGCGACTTCGAAGACCCACTTAAGATCCAGGCCATGATCGACGACATCCGCAACATGTCCGCCAACAACGACGCCGAAGCCGCCGCCTACTGGCAGAAGAACGATCCCGCCGAAGCACTTGCCAAGGCAAAGGACCTAGTGGAAAAAAACAAGTTCGCCGAAGCCAAGGAACTTCTGAACAAGCTCAAGTCCAGCCCCCTCCGCAAGGAAGCCATCGAGGAATACAACAAGCTGGCCGACGCCTACTGCAACGCCCAGCGCAAGACCACAAGCCAGCTCTTCGGCAAGGCCCAAAAACAGAAGGACGCCGCAAAGAAGGCCGCCCTCCTGAACGAAGCCATCGCCTCCCTGGATAAATGTCTGGCGGAATATCCCGACAACTCCCAGAAGCAAAAGGTGATCGACAACAGGAACTTCCTGCAGAAGGAACTGAGCAAGTAAATGACCGCAGCATCCGCAGATTGGTGGCAGTACGGCCAGTATCCCGCTTTCTTTATCCTGGGCGCTGTCGTCAGCCTCATCAATAGCATCGCCGGCGGCGGAAGTTCCCTCAGCCTTCCCATCATGATCTTTCTGGGAATGCCCCCGACCGTGGCCAACGGCACCAACCGCATCGGCCTCATCATCGGAAACCTGAGCAGCGTCCACAACCTGGCAAAACACGGCTACCTGAACAAGAAACTCTTCAAGCAGCTATTCTGGCCCTCCCTGGTGGGAGCCCTCCTTGGCGTAGGATTTCTCGCAAACATCGGCGACAAGGTATTCCAGGCCATTATCGCCGGAGCCATCTGCCTGGTAGTCATCATGAGCCACACCCGCAATGACCTGTTCGGAAAGCCCCCTGCAAACCCGCCCGAAAAATTGACCCTGGGCGGAGCCATCGGGTTCGCCCTGGTTTCAGTCTACGGATGTATCGTGCAGATTGGCGTTGGATTCGTGCAGATCTTTAGCCTCACCCGCTACACCGGTCTAGACCCCATCCACGTAAACGCCCTCAAGAACTGCCTCACAACCGTATTCCTGGTGGTCAGCACCGCGGTTCTCGCATTCACCGGAAAAGTGAACTGGCCCATCGCCATCGTCATGTCAGCCGGCGCCTGGTGTGGCGGTTATTTCGGCAGCGCCCTCCAGCGCAAGAAAGGCAACAAGTTCATCCAGAATTTTATCAGCGTCTGCAGCCTGGTCATGGCAGCCTACCTGGTGGTGGACCTGGTCCTTCAGTAAATCAGATTTCGCAGGAATCAAGATTCTTTTTTTTGGGGGGATAAGCGGGCGTTTTACCGCAAACCTGGAACCCCTCCGGGGTTTTAAAAGCTGGTCGAGACTTCCCATCAGAACCGCTTCCAGAGTCTTGTCTCCGGCTGCAAGAACTTCCTTGTCGGATCGTTTCAGCTTCTTGATTCGAGCCTCTAACCGCAAGGCATGCTCCTTGGATTCCAGCTCAAAAGTTCGCAGAATACACTCCGGCGGAAAAGCCTTGGTAAAGCGAGCCCCCTTGCCAGTCAGATGCTGCTGAAAACGGGCCTCCACATCCACGGCATAACCCGTGTAGATGCGATTCCCCTTACAACGAAGCATGTATACAAAATGCGGCATTATTAAAAAAGGGCGGTTACCCGCCCGATTATATCTTAGTGGTGACCGTGTCCTTCAGGTTCATCCTTGCTCGGCTTAGAAACCAAGCTCATATAGATGGTACCCAGGATGGCGGCACTGAAGCTTCCCAGCAGAATGCCCAGCTTTGCGGAATCCTGACGATCGCCAACATCGAAGGCGAGACTTGCCACGAACAGAGCCATGGTAAAGCCGATACCGGCCAACATGCCACCGCCCCACAGAGCCTTCCAGCTGTAGCTCGGACGCTTTGAAATACCGATCTTCACAGAGAGGAAGCTGAACAGGAAAATGCCGATAGGCTTACCGAATACCAGAGCCAGGGCAACAGCGCCCATCACGGGAACTTCCACACCGCCAAGCTTGATTTCGACACCGGCATTGGCCAAGGCGAACAGCGGCATAATGAAGAAGTTGACCCAGGGAGCCAAAGTCTTGTAGAGGCGTTCCTGCATAGAAATACTTTCCTTGGCGCCCTGCTTCAGCAGGCTGAACACGCGATATTTCTCTTCGCTGTCGGTAGCTTCGCCAGAAAGAACGTGACCCACATTATTTGCAAACAGGCCCATCTTGCCGCCGGCAATCACAGCCCTGGCCGGAACGGAAAGACCAAGCAGCACACCCGAAATAGTGGGATGCACGCCGCTCTTTACGAAGAAGGCCCACACAGCTACGCCGATTACGCCATGGAGCAGCAAGTTGCGAACACCCAGACGGAACAGCACATTGATCAAGACCAGCAAGGCAACGCCAGTACCCAGAGCGGCAAAGCTGATACCGTCACCGCTGGGGTAGCCAATGGCAATCACGAGAATGGCACCGATATCGTCGGCGATAGCCAAAGTCAAAATCATCACGCGGAGAGCATGGGGCACCTTCTTGCCAAGGATAGCCATACAGCCAACCACGAAAGCGATATCCGTTGCCGTGGGAATACCCCAACCACGAGTCGCGTCCGTACCTGTCAGACCGTTTACAGCCAAGTAAATCAAAGCCGGGAAAAGCATACCGCCGGCAGCCGCGAGAATCGGAAGACTTGCAGCCTTCGGATCGCGAAGTTCGCCGTAAGTCATCTCGCCCTTCACCTCGAGACCCACGTTAAAGAAGAAGATGGTCATCAAGGCATCATTGATCAGCCAATGCAAATCAGCAGTACCAAGCCAGCTACCGATAGTCACGGCAAAAGGCATGTGCCATACATGATGATAGGACTCAGGGCTGAGATTAGCCCACAGCAAAGCTGCAATGGTCATAATGATAAGAACGATACCGCCAGTAGTCTCCACCTTCATGAGACGTTCAATGGGGGTAAGGATCTTGCGGACCGGAGTTTCCGGGAAAAGTTCTTCGATGCGATCGCTGCTAGTCACTTTTGCGGACATACACACCTATGGTTGATTGTTTTTGTTTTTTCAGCCCTTGCACATTAAAGATAATCAAAATTTTTTTTTAGTCTACGCAATTCGCCACCGAATTCACCCTAAAGACCACCATCTCAAAATGTGCCATAACGCACTAAAAGTTTTATAATATAAATCACCATTTCGTAAGTAAATTATATTAAACTTGAAAAATTCTTGCGGATATTGTCAAATGAAAGAAAGAATGAAGAAACACCCCCTTCTGACCAAAGTCGTTATCGCCCTACTCTGTGGACTTACCTTCTATTTGTTAGGTTTCCCCTGCCGAATATTCCTCAAGATTTCGGATACGACGGAAGTCCGCCTGGTTGCAGCCCTCCCCATGCTGTTTTCCATGACCTTCGGTCTCCCCGGAGCCCTGGGCTGCGCATTCGCAAACCTCTTCTCCGACATCCAGTCAGGATACTCCGCCGCCGTCTTCATACCGGGATTCCTCATCCAGATTATCTACGGGTACATTCCCGCCAAAGTTTGGCATTACCTCCGCCGCAATAACATCAACAAGTTCCGACTGAACCGAGTCCACAAAGTCGTAGAATACCTCATCATATCCACGGCAGACGCCCTCCTTGTGGCGTTCCTTATCTGTCTGCTATTAAAGTGTGTCGGCCTCCCGTCGAATTTTATCCTGGGCGAAAATATCTTCTTCAACAACTTGCTGGCGATGATCGTAATGGGCATCCCCTACCTAAGCCTATCCTCCGTCGTGTTCCAGTATAAGTACCACCGCGCTTCCCCCAGGAATACCATCCTCTCGTTCTCCCTTAACGAAAAATTCCTGCTGTTCATACTCCTGCTGAGCATCCTCATTTCTATCTGCTCCGGTATCGCCGCTTATAACGTGTTCCACTATAGGTACAACCTCAGCAATCTGGACCTATGGAACAAGGTCTACTACAGTGCCGTCATTACCTTGAACATCCTCATTTGGGGAAGCCTTATCCATCTGCGGTTTATCGAAAGCACCGTTATCAAGCCCATCGAAAAGATGAGTGAAATCGCCATGATATTCAGCCACGATTCAACCATGGAAAAGAAGCTGGAGGAAATCTCCAACAAGTGCGAAAAGTACCTGAAGTATACCACCGAAATCGGCGCCCTTTCCCGCTCCTACGTAGACATGTCCCGCAAGATCGATGACTACCTGAACCACATTATGGCAATGACGGCGGAAAAGCAGAAAGAACATACGGCCCTTGAAATTGCGACAGCCATCCAGCTGGCGGCCCTCCCCAAGCCACTCCACTCCAAACGATTTGAAAACTACGCCATGATGGACCCCGCCCTAGAAGTTGGCGGTGACTTCTATGACTTCTTCTTTATCGACGAAGACCACATCGCCCTCTGTATCGCCGACGTATCCGGCAAGGGCATCCCCGCAGCATTATTCATGATGGTCAGCAAGATTATCCTGCGCCACAACCTGATGAACGGCTACTCTCCAGCCGAGGCCCTGGTACGAACCAACCAGGAAATCTGCGAAAACAATACCGTCGACATGTTCGTCTCCATCCTCTGCGGCGTTCTGGACCTAAAGACAAACGTCCTCACCTTCTGCAATGCGGGCCACGAAAAGCCGGCACTCCTGAAGAAGGGCAAAGAATTCTACCTGGCCCAAATCAAGAGCTTCTTTGTAGTCGGCGGCATGCCTGGCATCAAGTACCAGAACTTCGAATTGCAAATGGAACCCGGCGACATCATGTTCACCTACACCGACGGCATTCCCGAAGCCATGAACGAAAACAACGAGGAATTCGGCAACGATCGAATGCTGGCCGCACTGAATGCCTCCAAGGACAAGCCCCTGGAACAACTCTGTAAGGACGTTCGCGAGGCCGTCAGGACCCATGCCGGCAAGGCTCCCCAGTTTGACGACATTACCATGGTGGCATTCCGAATTAATGAAGGAACCTAGGTATAATCGCAAACAGAAAAATCTAACCCATAGAAAAAGCCTCGGACCAAGTCCGAGGCCTTCTTCAAATCGCTTACATTAAACCGTATCGATTCAGACTAGAACTGCTGAGGCGGCCAACGGGGATTCTTGGAGCTCATGTCGATCTTGTAGAAATCGCGTTCGAAGCGTCCATCGTCCATGCCGTAAGTCTGCATGATATGGCGAGCCATCCACTTGCCCAGCTTCAGCACGGTGAGCTTCTTGCGGAGACGACCCTGGCAGTCACGATTCATGATGTCGGGGAGAGTGGAGGTGGTCAGAATTTCATCGATAGCGGGGCTGTTCAGCTTTTCACGAGCTTCTGCACTGGTGTGGAAGTGGGTGACGCCGAAGCACACGCGGTTGGGATGACCCTTCTTGATGTGTTCGCAGCACTGCACGATAGTAGTACCGGTACGGACCATGTCATCGAACACGATCACGTCCTTACCTTCAATTTCATCGATGCTGATGTCAGAAAGTTCCGGGTTGAAAGTCATGGAGATTTCACGTTCGCCAGTACGTACCTTGTCCATCACCACGCGCTTGCATTCGGGGAGCTGGAGAGCATCGAACACAGCGTTCATGAAAGGACGTGCGCCCTTATCCGGAGAAACGATCACCAGGTTGTTACCATCCTTACCAGTCTGCACGAAGTTGCTGTTCTTGATGTAGTGTGCATAGACATCGGTAGGAATCAGGTTGTGGAAATGACCTTCGAAAATATCGTTGAACAGGTTCTGAACCTTGATGCTGTGGTTGTGGCAGGTAACAACAGCGTCCACACCAGCCTTCTTCAGAAGATCGGCATAGAGCAAGCTAGTGAAAGCCTGACCATCAAACTTCTTGAGGTCGATATCCGGGCGATCCTTTTCCAGTTCGCCAATACGGTGGGGACCGCGGTCCTGTGCGGAGTAGAACAAATCCGGTTCTACGAGAACAACCTGTTCGGCGCCGTTATCCTTGGCAGCGCGGGCCAGGATGCAGTTACGCATAGCGTAGTCGTTACGACTACGTTCATGGTTAGAAACAGAGCAGATCAAGACAATCTTGCCTTCCAGACGGCGGCCGATATGTTCGATATCATCGGCATCCAGCATATAGCGGGGGCAGAATTCAGAGTTGGCGAAAGTCTTCAGGGAGACCACGTCGGAAATGTCTTCGCGGAGACCGATGTACTGAGCCATATCAATGGCAAACGGATCATCGGTGAAGTTGCCGGTCACGATAAAACGATCTGACATAAGATTGCCTTAATTTAAGGTTTTTTGGGGGTTAGTGGCCCAAATATAGATAGATTAGGACATCCTTGCAAGTAAGGCAACGCAATACATATCTATTACACAAATTGATAGACAGCTTTTTGAGGGGATGATTCGTCGGGCAGGCCCCGCAAACCTGGGGACAGGCGGAAAGGCCGCCGGCAGGGTCCGCCTTTCCCGGTAAGCCTCCTGCGACAGCTCATGGCCTGCGCCTGGCGACGGCAGGTGCGGTGGGCCGAAGCCGTCATGTACGGCGGGCGATGCCCGCGTCGACGCCCCGGCGCGACGGCGATGGACATAAACAAGAAAGGGCCCCCCGAGGTTTTTCCTCGGGGGGCCCGTGAATCCAGCGGCGACCTACT